>JBIJAB010000055.1:0-5705 GCA_044345975.1 Rhodoluna sp. | reverse complement strand
TATCCCTCAGTAGTGATTTCCCCTGCGACGTGCACTAGGCCAGTAGTCACTAAGGTTTCAACTGCTACTCGCGAAGAAGGGTCTTGAGCAATCAAATTGTCGAGAATAGCATCGCTGATTTGATCGCAAATCTTGTCTGGGTGGCCCTCTGTGACTGATTCAGAAGTAAAGTACCTGATGTTATTCATTATCTGCCAAGTTTATCTCTAAGGTGAGACAAAGGTGTCTCGGCTAAGCCAAGAGGTGTACAACTTCGTCCAACACAGCGTTGGCGACTTCCAGCTTTGTTCCTTTAGCCCTCTTGTGACCTTGAGTGGACACAATCACTACATCATTGATGTCTGAATCGAAGACTTGACCATTCGAGACATCATTCGCAACAATCATGTCAACTTTCTTCCTAGAGAGTTTAGATTCCGCTCGCTTCAAAAGATCATCACTATCTTGATTTGTTTCCAACACTTCAGCAGCAAACCCGACAAGCAACGTTTTGAGATTACTTTCTGCTCTGATTTCAGCAAGGTTAGCTAGCAAGTCAGGGTTCGCTACCAAATTGATTTGTTGAACTGCTGAATCATTTCTACTGAGTTTGCCATGGGAAGGTTTATCAACTCTGAAGTCGCTCACCGCAGCAGGCATCAGTAAGACGTCGGAATCCAGAATCTCGTGCTTTAGTGCTTGGCTTAGTTGCTCAGTATTCGAGACATGCAACACAGATCTGAACCTGGAAAAGTCTGCTTCAAGGTTTATTGCGATAAGGGAGACAAGAGCTCCTCTGGCTGATGCGGCTTCTGCTAAAGCAATACCCTGCTTGCCCGAAGATCTATTTCCTATAAATCTCACTGCGTCTATGGGTTCTCTAGTGCCACCTGTAGCTATGGTGACTTTTTTACCTGCGAGATCTTGCTTGGTAAGTGATGCTAACGCTTGTGCAACGATGGTTTCTGGTTCAGGTAGTCGCCCTGCACCACTGTCTTCTCCTGTAAGTCGTCCAACGGCAGGTTCAATGACAACTACACCTCTTGACCTAAGTGTTGCTATGCTCGCAACAGTGGCTGGGTGGAACCACATCTCTGTGTGCATTGCAGGAGCCAAGACAACCTTTGCTTTAGTTGCAAGTAGGACGTTTAGAAGTAAATCATCTGCCAAACCAGCTGCGAATCTTGCAAGGAATGCTGCTGTTGCAGGAGCTACCACAACAAGGTCGGCTTCTTGAGCTAGAGCAATGTGCTTAACAGATTCGACATCAGTGTAAAGATCAGAATCTACGGTGTTATGAGATAGAGCTTCTAAGGTAGTTGCCCCAATAAATCTCAAAGCGTTTTGTGTGGGCAGAACCTTAACGTCGTGACCTAGCTCAGTAAATCCACGAACTACTCCAGCTGCTTTGTATGCTGCAATACCTCCAGTAACCCCTACGAGAATGCGCAAGGTTACCCAGGTTATTCTTTGTCTTCAGATTTTGTCACGATAGCACCCTGCACGATTTCACGCATCGCTATCGAAAGTGGCTTGTCATCGACTGCAGCGTCAACGAGCGGACCTACGTTGCTTGAAAGTGATCCATCGTGAAGGGCTGAGTAGTAATCATTAATTTGTCTTGCACGCTTAGCTGCGAAGATAACCAAGCCATATTTGGACTCGCTCTTAGCCATTAGTGCGTCGATTGACGGAGAAACAATTCCTTCGAGTTTTTCAGACATTTAGTGTTACTTTTCCTTTTATTTCATGTGAACCAGATTGGCTCACGAAGACTGCATTAAGTCTAAGACCTCTTGGGCACATTGCGCTACCTCATGGTTGATTACTACGTGATCAAAAAGATCCTGGGCAGCAAGCTCAATTTTCGCTGTATTGAGTCGAATTTCAACATCTTCAGGGGTTTCAGTACCCCGCCCAACAAGTCTTTTCTTCAACTCTTCAAGGCTAGGTGGTGCTATAAAAATCAAATTTGCCTCGGGCATTGAAGCTTTGACTTGCTCGGCACCTTGGATGTCTATTTCCAGGATAATCTGTTGCCCGTTTGCAAGAGCCTTCTCTACAGGGGCCCTAGGAGTGCCATAACGATTGTTGAGATGCACGGTCGCGTACTCCAACAACTCATTTTTGGAAATCATCTCGTCGAAGTCCTCGTTCGAGACAAAGTAGTAATCCACTCCATTGACTTCGCCGACTCTAGGGGCTCTGGTGGTAACTGATACAGAAACGAGAATTTCCGGATTGTGTTCGAGAAGATACCTCACAACTGTTCCTTTGCCAACAGCGGTTGGTCCAGCGATTACGGTGAGTCTTGTCATGAACAAAGCCTATTGGCTGAGAGCTGCATGCAGAGTGTTTTGATCTTGTTGGGCGGCAGTCTTAACGCCGTGGATACCGTCTCTCAACACTGATCTCGAAATGGAATAAAGAACATCAGAACTCAGGTCTCCAAAGATTGATTTGGCGTCTTCCAGCTTTGCTCCTTGAAAACCAAACCCAGGAGCCAAAACAGCAGTTCTTAGGTCAGCCTTTCCTTGGTTTAGTGAAGATAAACCTAGCTTCTGCAGTGAAACAGTCGCTCCAATAACAACGCCAACTGAGCCGAACCTCGACTTGGAAGACGCTGTGGCGTTATTCATGACAGCGACTTCTCTAGCCACTTGTGCCGCCACTGTTTCTTCGTTGCCTGCAGATTGCAGGTTAGCTCCCTCTGGGTTCGATGTTGCAGCCAACACGAATAGTCCTTTGCCACGTTCACTTGCTATGGACGCAACTTGATCAAGGGCACCCACCCCAAGATAAGGATTAACAGTTAGTGCATCGCACGTAAAAGGTGCTGACTTAGCCAGCCAAGCTTGTGCATAGGCTTCCATAGTTGAACCAATGTCTCCACGTTTGGCGTCAGCGATAACTAGAAACCCTCTCCCATTTGCAGATTCAAGAACTTTTTCTAGTGCTGCGAACCCAACAGAGCCAAATCTTTCAAAGAAAGAAACCTGAGGCTTCACAATTGAGACAACACCTTCAAGCTGATCAAGAATCGTCATGCTGAAATCAACAACACCAGCCGCAGAGACTGCAAACCCGTTCTCAACAAGTATCTCTTCATGAGGATCGATGCCAACACAGAGTTGCCCCTTTGAACTAAAGGCTGTTTCTAATCTTTTTGAAAAAGTATCAGGCAAGTGCAACTCTCCTATCCTCGGCGTGCTCTTGAAGCGATCTAACTTTGAAATCTCCAGCAATCACTGTTTCGAAGGAACCAATAGCAGCAGATAGTTGAGCTATTGTTGTGAATATCGGGGCATCAGCAGCCGTAGTAGCTGCTCTAATCTCGTAACCATCCTTACGAGCTGATGAACCAGATGGTGTGTTAACAACAACATCGACTTCCCCATTCAAGATGAGTTCGACAATCGATGGCCCTGCTGGTGCATCGTCATCTGCTGAATGCTTACGTACAATGCGAACAGGAATCCCATGTCTCTTCAGGATTGATGCAGTACCCGCTGTAGCCAGAATCTCATAGCCCAGTTGGAAAAGCCTTCTGACAGGAAGAACCACCTGGTGCTTATCTCTATCGGCAACGGAAATAAAGATCTTGCCAGACTTAGGTAACGCGCTTCCTGCCGCCGCTTGACTCTTCGCGAAAGCAGTTGGGAAGTCAACGTCTATTCCCATCACCTCTCCAGTAGAGCGCATCTCTGGACCTAAAAGAGAATCAACGAATCTTCCATCCTTTGTGGCAAATCTCTTGAAGGGAAGAACCGCTTCCTTGACCGAGATAGCCGATGACTCAGGAATGTGAGTGCCATCTGTGGCAGGCAAGTGACCTTTATCGATGAGGTCGTCAATCGACCAACCAACCATTACCAATGCAGCAGCTTTAGCGAGTGTGATGCCAAGTGCCTTAGAAACGAAAGGCACTGTCCGAGAAGCTCGTGGGTTTGCCTCCAGTACATAAAGAACGTCGTGAGCAAGAGCAAACTGAACGTTCAACAAACCTTTGACTCCGATTCCCTTAGCAATCATTTCTGTTGCTTCTCTGACTCGGTTGATTTGGGTATTGCTCAAAGTGATTGGCGGTAGTGTGCAGGATGAGTCACCAGAGTGGATACCTGCTTCTTCGATGTGTTCCATAACACCACCTACGTAAAGCTTCTCGCCATCATAAAGAGCATCGATGTCGATTTCGATTGCGTCGTCCAAGAAGCGATCAACAAGAAGCGGATGCTTAGGCCCCACGATTGCCTGGTCGGCGATTCTGTCGAAGTAACCTTCTAGTGACTTCTGGTCGTAAACAATCTCCATGCCACGCCCACCAAGAACGAAAGATGGTCTCACCAATACAGGGAATCCAATACGTTCAGCTACTGTCTTGGCTTCCTGGAGGCTAGTGGCAGTTCCATTTGCTGGCGAGATGAGCCCTGCCTCGTCAAGAATCCTTGAGAAAGCTCCTCTTTCCTCCGCAAGGTCGATAGCATCTGGAGTTGTTCCTAGAATCGGTATTCCGTGAGCAGCTAGTCCTTGAGCCAAACCAAGAGCGGTCTGTCCACCTAATTGCACAACAACCCCAACAAGATTTCCGCTTGCAGACTCTGCGTGAATAACTTCAAGAACGTCTTCAAGAGTCAATGGTTCAAAGTAAAGCCTGTCGCTGGTGTCGTAATCCGTTGAAACCGTCTCAGGGTTGCAGTTGATCATGATTGTTTCGAATCCTGCATCGTGAAGAGCAAATGATGCGTGGACGCATGAGTAATCAAACTCAACACCTTGGCCGATGCGGTTTGGTCCAGATCCTAAGATCACAACCTTGTCTGCAGTCGATGCACGAACTTCAGTCTCTTGTTCGTAAGTGCTGTAGTGATAAGGAGTTAGAGCTGGGAACTCCCCTGCACAAGTATCGACGGTCTTATAGACAGGTCTGATGTTCTGAGCGTATCTGGTAGTCCTTACTTCGAACTCGCTTAGACCTCTAAGCTCTGCTATCTGAGCATCACTGAAACCAAAAGACTTGGCGTAAAGCATGATTTCTTGATTCAGATCAGAGGCAAAGCGAATCTCATCAGCTATCTCGTTGATTAGAACAATTTGGTCTATGAACCAAGGATCAATCTTGGTAGCTTGGAAAATCTCTTCGGAAGTGGCTCCGAGGCGAAGAGCTTGCTGCACTGTAACGATTCGCCCGTCGGTTGGAACCTTTGAGATCTCAATCAACTCTTCCTTTGACTTCTTCTGCTCTCCCCAGTGAAATGATGATCCGCGTCGCTCGAGGCTTCGAAGAGCCTTCTGAAGTGCCTGTGCGTAATTTCTTCCAATCGCCATGGCTTCACCAACGGACTTCATTGTTGTGGTCAACGTTGCATCTGCTGCTGGGAACTTCTCAAAAGCAAATCTAGGCACTTTCACAACAACATAATCAAGCGCTGGTTCAAAAGACGCAGGAGTTACCTTGGTGATGTCGTTGGGGATTTCATCTAGTCGGTAGCCAATTGCAAGCTTCGCTGCAATCTTGGCGATAGGGAAACCCGTTGCTTTAGACGCCAGGGCGGATGATCGGCTAACACGAGGATTCATTTCAATCACGATTATTCGACCCGTACTCGGTTCAACGGCGAACTGAATGTTACATCCGCCAGTATCAACACCAACTGCTCTAATGATGTCTATTGAAATGTCTCTCATGTGTTGGTACTCACGGTCGGTGAGTGTAAGAGCTGGAGCGA
>JBIJAB010000054.1:0-5793 GCA_044345975.1 Rhodoluna sp. | reverse complement strand
ATTGATGGATGCCCAATTACGACTGCAATGTGGCTGAGGTTGTTTTTGACTAGGTTCTGGGCTAGTTCGCGAAGTGCAAGCTCGGAATCAAGAATGAAAGACTCCCTGGTGGCAAGATCTTCAATGGGGTAACCAGTGACTGCCATTTCGCCGAATACGACGACATCAGCATCTCTTTGGGCTGCTAACTCGATGTTTGCCAAAATGTCAGCGATGTTGCTGGCTAGGGCTCCAACCGTGGGGTTGGTTTGAGCTAGGGCTAGGCGAACGTTAGGCATAACCACTAGCCTAGTAGGAGGTAATTGAAAGGTTTTTTCATGGACAAGCAGCGAGATTTCGTACTTCGTACGATCGAGGAAAGAAACGTCAAGTTTGTAAGACTTTGGTTCACTGACGTGGCAGGAACACTCAAGTCTGTCGCCATCGCTCCTGCTGAGATAGAAGGAGCTTTCGCTGAAGGTATCGGCTTCGATGGCTCTGCCATTGAGGGCCTATCCCGTTCCTACGAGGCTGATATGCTGGCCCAGCCTGACCCTTCAACGTTCCAGATTCTGCCTTGGCGTGGCGAAATAGAGCCAACTGCACGCATGTTCTGTGACATTACTACGCCTGACGGCATTCCAGCCGCAGCTGACCCTAGAAACGTGTTGAGAAGGGCCTTAGACAAGGCCGCAAGCATGGGCTTTTCGTTCTACATTCACCCTGAGATTGAGTTCTACCTTCTAAAGTCCTCTCAGATCGGTCCTGAGGGTCCCGTTCCAGTAGATAAGGCTGGTTATTTCGATAACGTTCCTGGTGGAACAGCCAATGACTTCAGAAGACGTGCCGTGAACATGCTTGAACAGCTTGGCATTTCAGTTGAGTTCAGCCACCACGAAGGTGGTCCTGGTCAGAACGAGATCGATCTCCGTTACGCTGATGCTCTCACGATGGCCGATAATATCATGACCTTTAGAACTGTAATCAAGGAAGTCGCCATCGAGCAGGGTGTTTATGCAACCTTCATGCCTAAGCCTTTCACCGAGCACCCAGGTTCAGGGATGCACACCCACATGTCACTGTTTGAAGGTGACACTAACGCTTTCTATGACCCATCTGGTCAGTACCACATGTCAAAAACAGCTAAGGCTTTCATGGCAGGTATTTTGCGTCACGCTCCAGAGATTACTGCCGTTACTAACCAGTTTGTGAACTCATACAAGAGACTCTGGGGTGGTGGAGAAGCTCCGTCATTCGTTTGCTGGGGACACAATAACCGTTCTGCACTAATTCGTGTTCCGCTATACAAACCGAACAAGGGTAACTCTGCTCGCATTGAGTATCGAGCTATTGACTCAGCTGCAAACCCGTATCTGTCTTACGCGTTGCTTTTGTCAGCGGGACTCAAGGGTATTGAGAACAACTATGAACTTCCTGCGGAAACAGAAGACAACGTTTGGGATCTATCCGATTCAGAGCGTCGTGCAATGGGAATCCAATCACTGCCACAGAGCCTTGACCACGCAATCAGATTGCTTGAAGATTCTGAACTTGCGGCTGAGGTTTTAGGGGAGCAAGTGTTCAGCTATGTTCTGGCCAATAAGCGCAAGGAGTGGAGCGACTACCGCTCACAGGTAACTCCTTACGAATTGAAGACAAACCTCGAAGTTCTCTAATGTCAACTCCAAGATCTAGCGGAGCTCTTGCTTCGCTTGCCAAGTATGGCTTTACAGATCTTGATGGCACCATCGCCAAGCTTGACGAACTAGTAGCTCTTGTTGGAGATACTGGAAGAGCATCTCTTGCATCTATCAGCAAGAGTTCTAATCCCGATCAAGCTCTCGATTACCTTATTAGGCTCTCAAGAGACAACAAAGCAGCGATTAAGAAACTACTTTCTAAAGAGGAATCTGCTCTACGGCTCTGCAAGTTTTTAGGCGCATCATCTGCTCTTGCCGATTTCGTTCACTTGAATCCAGTAGTTCTCGCCGTGTTTGAAAAAGAAGTTAAGTTACCAAATCGTGAAGAATATATTGCTCACCTAACCTCATCGGTAAATGATGGAAAGCGGAGCAGTGCTGAGCAGATAACAGCCTTGAGAAAGAGCTATCGCGCAGAACTGGTCAAAATCGCTATTTATGATTTATCTGCTTCTGAACCAATGTCTGTCCAACAGCGAGTCTCTCTTGCTTTAGCTGACATCGCTGCTGCTGCTTTAGAAGCGGGTCTTGCTTTTGCACGCAGAGAACTCTTCTTCACTTCTGACCATGGTCTTTTTAGCCAGGAAGAAGTCATGGCGACGAAGTTAGCAGTAATTGGTATGGGTAAGGGTGGAGCTGGTGAGCTGAACTACATCAGCGATGTTGATGTCATCTTTGTCGCAGAAGCCAAAGATGATTCCATCGATACGACAAGAATGCTTGAGATTGCTACCAAGCTAGCCACTCGAATGATGAGAGCGATGGATTCAACTAATCCAGAGCCACCCCTTTGGCAGGTAGATGCCAATCTAAGGCCTGAAGGCAAAGCGGGAGCACTGGTTAGAACTCTTGACTCACACGTAAGTTACTACTCCAGATGGGCTGAAAACTGGGAGTTCCAAGCACTACTCAAAGCAAGGCCAATGGCAGGCGATAAGGAACTGGGCAAGGCTTACTTTGAGGCTATGAACCCATTGGTATGGGATTCAACCCAACGTGAGAACTTTGTTGAATCTGTTCAGAAGATGCGCGAGAGAGTTAGCGGCAACATACCAGCAGACGAAGTGGATCGTCAGATAAAGCTTGGCCCTGGTGGCCTCAGAGACATTGAGTTCACAGTTCAACTTATGCAACTCGTGCACGGAAGAACTGATTCAAGTGTTAGGGCTGCTGATACTCTCACAGCTATCGACCAGTTATCAATCGGTGGTTACATGGGTCGAGTTGAAGCGGCTGAGTTCTCTGGTCACTATAAGTTCCTGAGGGTGCTGGAGCACCGTATCCAGATGTCAAAGATGAGAAGAACTCATCTGATGCCAGTAGACAAAGATGAGCAACGTTCAATCGCTAGATCCATCAATCTTGCCTGGACTGCAGAAGAACTTCAGTCTGTTTGGGCAGACATAAAGCTAGAAGTAAGGGCACTACATCAGCGAATTTTCTATCGCCCACTTCTTGCTGCGGTGTCGAAGGCTGGCGGTGAACTAGAGCTTTCGAATGAGCAAGCTTCCGACCGACTGCTTGCTATCGGTTATCTGAATCCTGAAGGGGCTCTGCAACACATTAAGGCACTGACATCAGGTCTTACTCGCAGGGCTCAAATTCAAAAGCAGTTGCTACCTGTTCTTCTGCAATGGTTCTCTGAAGGAACAGATCCTGATTCTGCACTTCTTGCCTTTAGAAGATTGAGCGAGAACCTTGGAGAGTCTCATTGGTATCTAAGGATGCTTAGAGACAGTTCTGGAGCCGCAGAGCGCCTAAGTATTGCTCTATCCAACAGCAGGCTTGCCACCTCTCTACTGGAACTTATTCCTGAGGGTGCTGCTTGGTTTGAAGACCCAGATTCACTCAAGCCAACTGCACTCAATGACCTGAATGAACAGTCCTCTTCACTGGCTTCTAGACACGAAGATCTTGATGATTTTGCCAAGGCTGTCAGGCACATCAGACGAAGAGAAACATTGCGTCTTGCTCTAGGAGCAGTCGTGGGTGAACTAAGCATTCTTGAGATTGCCAGTGGCTTGTCTGATTTGTCCCAGTGGTACTTATCCACGCTTACATCCGCCATCAAAGTCTTTATAGAACGGGGCGATGAATCATCCCTTGACTTCGGCATCGTCGCTATGGGTCGCTTTGGTGGGCAGGAACTAGGGTTTGGTAGTGATGCTGATTTGATGTTCATATATCGAAGCGTTGAAGCTAGTGAATCTGAACGTTCTCAGAAACAAGCAGAACGAATAATCTCAGAGCTTCATCGTTTGGTTACTGATCCCCAACTTGAGTTCCAGATAGACATGGACCTAAGACCAGAAGGTAAGAACGGCCCTGTTGCAAGATCCATCGACTCTTATCGTGCCTATTACAGCCGTTGGGGAGACATCTGGGAGAACCAGGCTCTACTCCGTGCTCGAGTGATTTACGGAAGTGAAGAGCTTGTTTCTGAGTTCAATGAAGTAATCGACAAGTACCGCTATCCAGAAGAACTTGCGGAGAAGTCTGTCATTGAAATACGCAGAATCAAAGCACGAATGGAAACCGAACGCCTTCCGCAAGGAGCTGATCCTAAACGCCATCTAAAACTTGGAAGAGGATCTCTTTCAGACATTGAGTGGTTAGTTCAGTTGCTTCAACTAAGGCACGGTAGTGAGCATCCAGAGATTAGAACACCTAAGACTTTGGATGCCCTCGATGCTCTGGTTGATTGCAACTTGATTGAAGAGCATGAAGCCAAGGTTTTACGAGATGCTTGGATACTGACAAGTCGAGTTCGCTCCTCAGGTGTTCTTTGGTCTAACAAGGTCTCTGATGTTCTTTCCTTGGATAGAAGGCAGCTAGAGGGTATGGCAAGAATACTTGAGTATCCTCGTGGTTCAGCAAGTGCCTTAGAAGAGGATTACCTCGCACACACCAGAAGATCAAGGCAAGTATTCGAACGAGTCTTCTTCGCCTAGGCAAAGAAAAAGCGGGCCACTAAAAAGTGACCCGCGTTTTCCATAGAAACTAAACGCCGTAGTAAAGCTCGAACTCGTACGGGTGAGGTCTCTGAGCGAATGGCTTGATTTCTTTTTCACGCTTGTAATCAATCCAAGTCTCGATTAGATCCTTGGTGAATACATCTCCTGCTAGAAGGTACTCGTGGTCATTTTCAAGAGCCTTGAGCACTTCTTCAAGAGAACCAGGAACCTGAGGGATGTTCTTTGCTTCCTCTGGTGGAAGTTCGTAAAGGTCCTTGTCAACTGGGGCGTGTGGCTCAATGCGGTTCTTGATTCCATCAAGACCGGCCATCAACATCGCAGCAAACGCTAAGTACGCATTTCCTGATGCATCTGGAGCACGGAACTCAATGCGCTTTGCCTTAGGGTTGGTTCCAGTCATAGGAATGCGAATAGCAGCTGATCGGTTACCTGCTGAGTAAACAAGGTTTACTGGAGCTTCGAAACCCGGAACTAGGCGACGGTAGCTATTTACAGTCGGGTTAGTGAACGCAAGCAAGCTTGGTGCGTGCTTTAGTAGACCACCGATGTACCAGCGAGCCATGTCGGATAGACCTCCGTAGCCGTTCTCGTCATAGAACAATGGCTTGCCATCTTTCCATAGTGACTGGTGAACGTGCATACCTGAACCGTTGTCACCCATAAGCGGCTTAGGCATGAAAGTTGCTGTCTTGTTGTAGTTGTATGCAGTGTTCTTCACGATGTACTTGAACTTTAGAACGTCATCTGCAGATTGAACCAAGGTGCTGAATCTGTAGTTGATTTCACACTGACCAGCAGTACCAACTTCGTGGTGGCTGCGCTCAACGACTAGACCGGCTTTTTCAAGGTTCAGAACGATTTCGTCGCGGATGTCAGCTAGGTGGTCAACTGGAGAAACAGGGAAGTAGCCACCCTTGTATGGAGTCTTGTTACCTAGGTTGCGGCCGCCATCTGATTCTGTTTCACGATTTGAGTTCCAAGCCCCTTCGATGGAGTCAACGAAGTGGAACGCAGTGTTTGACTTAGATTCGAAGCGAACCTCATCAAAAATAAAGAACTCTGCTTCAGGAGCGAAGAAAGCTGTGTCAGCGATACCTGTTGAAGCAAGGTATGCCTCAGCCTTCTTGGCGACCTGGCGT
>JBIJAB010000004.1:0-21082 GCA_044345975.1 Rhodoluna sp. | reverse complement strand
TCGACCCATTCTCAATTTTGGTTTAGCTGCAACCGCTTGTTGATCCACAGCCTTCGCAGACGTGGCATGAGCCAGAAGGTCTCATCTTGATTCCACAGCTGAAGCAAAGTGGTGCATCTGATTCGGTACCCTGCAGCATGTCGAACAGCTCTGCTGAAGAGTGAACCTGGCGTGCAGATTCGGTGCGTACTTCTTCAACCTTTAGTTCGATTACTACTGGAGCTTCAGCAACTGCTGCAGCTTCGGTAGGTGACTCAGCAATTGCTGGGTATGTTCCTGCAGCATCAAGAGATGCTGATCTCTCTGATGCAGTGTTGATACCTAGTGCCTGACGAGTTTCAGTTGGCAGGTAGTCAATTGCTAGACGACGGAAGATGTAGTCCATCAGTGACTTAGCCATACGGATGTCCTTGTCATCAGTCAAACCAGCTGGCTCGAATGATACGTTTGTGAACTTCTGTACGTAAGTCTCTAGTGGTACACCGTACTGTAGACCGATTGACACTGCGATTGAGAATGCATCCATAACACCGGCAAGAGTTGAACCCTGCTTACCAAGCTTTAGGAATACTTCACCTAGAACGCCGTCTGGGTATGTTCCTGCAGTCATGTAACCTTCTGCTCCACCAACAGTGAATGAGGTGGTTGAAGATGGACGTGACTTAGGAAGACGCTTACGCACTGGGTGTGATAGCTCTGCAACGTTAGCTTCCGCTGGTGCGGCCTTCTCTTGAACCTTTGCCTTAGCATCGCTAAGAGGCTGACCAACCTTACAGTTGTCACGGTAGATAGCAAGAGCCTTTAGACCGACCTTCCAGCCCTGGAAATAAATTTCCTTGACTTCTTCGATGGTCGCTGTCTCTGGCATGTTTACTGTCTTTGAGATCGCACCTGATAGGAATGGCTGAACTGCTGCCATCATTCTCACGTGACCCATTGGCTCAATCGCACGAATACCAACAGCAGTATCGAAGATTGCGTAGTGCTCCTGCTTTAGTCCAGGTGCGTCCACAACGTGTCCGTTGGTGCTGATGTGATCGATGATTGCTTCGATGGTCTCCTGTGAGTAACCAAGTCTGTGCAATGCGAATGGAATTGTCTGGTTAACAATCTGCATTGAACCACCGGTTGAGAGCTTCTTGTACTTCACCAATGAGAAGTCTGGCTCGATACCTGTGGTGTCACAGTCCATCATGAAACCAATTGTTCCGGTAGGTGCAAGCAATGAAGCCTGTGAGTTACGCCATCCGTTTGAAGAACCGATTTGGGTATTTAGAGCCCACTGACGTGTTGCTGCTTCGAGAACTGAACGGTCAACCTCTGAGATTGAACGCAGGTTCGCGTTTGCTGCTTCGTGCTTACGCATGATGCGGTCGTGACCTGCCTTGTTGTGTGCGTAGCCATCGTAAGGGCCAACAACACCAGCAAGTTCAGCTGAACGACGGTAAGAAGCTGCTGACATCAATGATGTGATAGCTGCTGCTAGAGCCTGTCCCTCTGTGCTGTCATAAGGAAGACCGATTGCCATAAGCAATGCACCAAGGTTTGCGTAACCAATACCTAGCTGACGGTAAGCACGAGTGGTCTCACCAATCTTCTCGGTTGGGAAGTCCGCGAAACAGATTGAGATATCCATTGCCGTGATGATCAGCTCTGAAGCCTTAGTGAACTTCTCGCTGTCGAATGAACCGTCTGGGTTCAAGAACTTCAACAGGTTCAAGCTCGCTAGGTTACATGATGAGTTGTCCAAGTGCATGTACTCAGAACATGGGTTAGAAGCAGTGATGCGACCTGATTCTGGAGTTGTGTGCCAGTCGTTGATGATGTCGTCGTACTGGATACCAGGGTCAGCACAGGCCCAAGCTGCGTATGCAATCTTGTCCCATAGCTCACGAGCATCTACTTCTTCGATAACTTCACCGTTTGTGCGAGCACGTAGACCGAAGTTTGTGCCACGCTCAACTGCTGTCATGAACTCTTCGTTCACACGAACTGAGTTGTTAGCGTTCTGGTACTGAACAGAGTTGATGTCCTTGCCACCAAGCTCCATGTCGTAACCTGCATCGCGTAGTACGCGAATCTTGTCTTCCTCACGTGACTTGGTCTCGACGAATTCTTCGATGTCTGGGTGATCAACATCAAGAACAACCATCTTCGCTGCACGACGAGTCGCACCACCAGACTTGATTGTTCCTGCAGATGCGTCAGCTCCACGCATGAATGAAACTGGACCTGAAGCTGAACCACCGGATGAACGTAGAAGTTCCTTTGAAGAACGGATACGAGAAAGGTTTAGACCTGCTCCTGATCCACCCTTGAAGATCATTCCCTCTTCGCGGTACCAGTTCAAGATTGATTCCATTGAGTCATCTACAGACAAGATGAAACATGCTGAAACCTGCTGTGGGCTTGAAGTACCAACGTTGAACCAAACTGGTGAGTTGAATGCGAACACTTGGTTGAGGAGCATGAAGGTTAGTTCGTGCTCGAAGATTGTTGCATCTTCTTCAGTAGCGAAGTAACCGTGGTCACGTCCACCCTGGGTGTAAGTCAACACAACGCGGTTGATCAGCTGACGAAGGCTGAACTCACGTGATGCAGTTCCAAGCGCTCCACGGAAATACTTTGTGGTAACGATTGTAGAAGCGTTAAGGCTCCAGAATTCTGGGAACTCTGCTCCGCGCTGTTCGAAGATGGTCTCGCCAGTCTTCCAGTTGGTCTGTACTACGTCGCGGAACTCCCAGTTAACCTGGTCGTAAGGGTGAACGCCTTCGGTGGTGTAAATGCGCTCAATCTTGAGCCCTTTTCTCCCCTGCGCCGCACCGGCGTCGGTGAAAGCCGATGTATCGGTCATTGTGTTGCCTTTCTTTTAGTTATTAACTTGTTGATGTTTTGTAATCGCATTCGACTAGGTCGACTGCGAAACCTGGTTTTCGCGCTCAACTTTGAGCACAGCAATAGCTGCTTCGAAATCTTCTAATGTTTCCCAACCCTGATAGACGCTTGCGTATCGCATGAACGCAACCTCATCTAGAGTCCTTAGCGGTCCTAGAATCGCCAAACCGACCTCTTGAGCCTCTATTTGAGCTACTCCTGTGGCACGGATGGTTTCTTCCACTGTTTGAGCAAGCATCGCTAGATCTGCCTCGCTTACAGGGCGACCTTGACAAGCTTTTCTGACTCCATTGGCGATTTTGTCGCGGCTGAAGGGTTCAGTCGTTCCTCCACGCTTCACAACTGAAAGACTTGAAGTTTCAGTGGTTGAAAAGCGGGATCCGCACTCAGGACACTGCCTACGGCGGCGAATTGAGCTGCCATCGTCAGAAGTCCTTGAATCCATAACCCTGGAGTCCTCAAAACGGCAAAACGGGCAGTGCATGAGGGCTCCTTTCGGGTAATTTGACGGTATTTTCACTAATGAGAAATCAACTATACACACAAGATGTGGGAATAATTCATTTCTCCGTCCCTATATCTTGTGGTTTAGTGGACTTTGAGTGCTGTATTTGAAGTTATCGGCGTGTTGCCAATAAAATCAAGGGATTTAGCTAAAAAGCCTAACCTTCAACCAAAGATTTAATCTTTTTGTTACCTAAAAACAAGGCGTTTTTCTATTGAAAGCGGATTTTTATTGCTTCGCCATGGGCTTCTAAACCCTCTGAATCAGCGATAGAGACCACATTATTTGAGACCTCTGACAAGGCTGATTCACTGTAATGGATGACCTGTTGGGGCCTTAGAAACGTGTGTACGCCCAGCCCTGAGCCAAATCTAGCCTGACCACCAGTAGGTAGGACGTGGTTAGATCCTGCTAGGTAATCCCCCAGTGAAACAGGTGAATACCCTCCTAGGAAAATAGCTCCTGCATTAGAAATCTGAGCCACTAATGCATCATTTTGCTTGGTTTGAATGGACAGGTGTTCAGTGGCGTACAGGTCCGCTACCTTGACCGCCTGGTTCATGTCCTTTACCAAGACTAAAGCGCTCTGTTGACCCTTCAGGGCCTCGAGAATCCTAGTTTTATTGGCAGATGTCGCAACCTGCTCCGCTAGCGATGAACGCACTTTTTCGATGAACTCCAATGAATCTGTTACTAAAACAGCCGCAGCCTGCTCGTCGTGTTCGGCTTGAGAGATGAGATCCGCTGCAACAAACGCAGGGTTGGCTGTCTCGTCAGCTACAACCATGATTTCAGTTGGACCAGCCTCGGAGTCGATTGCTATGACTCCCCTGAGCATTCTCTTGGCAGCAGCAACATAAACATTTCCAGGGCCTGTAACCAGATTCACGGGTTCTAAACCAAGATCTTCAACACCGTAGGCAAAGGCTATAACCGCAGCGGGTCCGCCGATTGTGTAGACGTCTCGGATACCTAAAAGCTCTGCCGTTGCTAGCACTGTCGGATGCGGACGCCCGCCGAAAGCAGCTTGACCTGGAGTGGCAATAGCTATCTTCTTAACTCCAGCAACGAGTGCGGGAACAACATTCATAATCACACTTGATGGATACACTGCTTTGCCACCAGGTACATAAAGACCGACAGAATCTATTGGTTGCCAGCGTTGAGAAACCTTCGCCCCTTCACCCAACTCTGTGTCAATACTCTGCGGAACAGATGCCTTGGAGACTTTAGTTACTCGTTCGATTGCAATCTCGAGTGCGGCACGAAGATCTGAATCAAGATGAGCTAGGGCTTGCTTTAGTTCGTCATGGCTAACTTTGATCGGAGAAATGTCAATGCCATCGATTTCTTTAGCAACGGCCTCAATTGCTCTTGAACCTTGAGTTCGAATTCTTTGAACTAGCGGTCTAATGATTTCAATAGCTGAATCTAAGTCCAGGGACGCCCTAGGGAGCTCGCGTTCAACCTGCTCAGCAGAAATCTCGCTGCTACTTAGATCTAGAAATCTAATCAAATCGCTCAAGTTAGAAACTTCCTGTTAGTTGCTCTATTTTAGGCTAGTTACCTAAAGTTTGACTGACACACGCTTGGCCTAGGTTAACCTTGAAGCCGATAAAGAAAGTTAATCCATGGAGAATATCTCAGACAGCACAGACGCTCTCAAGCAAGCTTTTAGGCGCCACGCTTCAGGAGTTTGTGTAATCACACTCAATGACAGCGAAGGTGCCCCTGTTGGCTTCACAGCCACATCAGTTACTTCTCTTGGCTCAGATCCTGCTCTAGCCACATTCAATGTTGCCCGTGGGGCAAGCAGTTGGCCTGCCTTGAAATCTGCAGAATACGTCTCAATCCAAATGTTAAACGAAGGATCCGTTGGCCTCGCTCAAAAAATGAGCCAAGATCACACCAAGAGATTCTTGGATGCCGATTGGTTTGTTCATGAGAAAACAGGTTTGCCAATTTTTCACAAAGTGAACGCCGTTCTTATTGGAAAAATCATTGAACGGCATGAAGTTGCAGCGAACGCGGTAATCGTTGTCGAGATTATTGAAGGCCTACTGGCCGAAGAGCTCCCCAGTTTGCTCTACCACCAGAGGGGCTACGTTCTCCCCGGCGACAGGCTCTAACACTTCACCTTGATGCACTTCAGATAACTCAACTATGTCGTCCAAGGCAGACGTGCCAAAGTACTGTTTCACTTCTGAAATCAAAGCTTCACTGACAAGCACTTTGTGTTTTAGGCGGTACGGGGTAACTGCGTCTTCTGTTTTCATCAGCAAGTTAACTTCTGTTGTGCCTAGGTAACGATTGAATATTGCATCGAGAAGTTCAATGTTCTTCGTGGTGGCAAGTTGTTTTGGTATGACGATCTTGAGTGGACCGACGAAGCTCGACTCTTCTTTTTCCAAAACTCTTATGTCATAAACGTTAAGCGAAAAGCCGTCATCCCTAGGACGCATCTTTCCTCTCACGGCAACCATAGTGTCGACTTTCAACTTGTCAATGTGCTCTTGATATGTTTTATTGAAAATCATGAGTGTTACTTCACCCTCGAGATCCTCGATGGTTAGGTTGGCGTAAATGTTTCCGGACTTACGAGCTGTCTTAACCTCAACAGCTGTAATGAGACCCGCAAGTGTCACTGTCTCTGTATCAGTAAAGTTTGTTCTTGTGTTAAAAGACTCAATCGTTTCGGTAGCACTACTTCTCAGTTTGCTTTCAGCACCCTGCAAGGGATGGGCACTAACGTAGAGTCCTAGCATCTCTCGCTCAAGACTCAGCAAATAACGCTGAGGCCACTCCTCGAGGTTGGCAATCTTGTAGCTAGTTTCATTCGACTCAAAGTCATCAAACAGGTCACTATCTCCAGTTGATTTTGATTTCTTGGCCTTGATCTCTGCCGCAATGATATCCTCGTGAACTTCGAACAATGCTTTTCGGGAAACACCAAACGAATCAAAAGCTCCCGCCTTGATTAGAGATTCGATTACCTTCTTGGTGCAAACAGATGCAGGAACCTTCGACACAAAATCTTGGAAGGATTCGAATCTTCCTTCAGCTTCTCGAGTCTTGATGATTTCTTGAACAACACCCAAACCTACGTTTCGTATTGCTTCCAACCCGAATCGAATATCTTTCCCCACAGCTCTGAAGTCAGCAATCGAGTCATTTACATCGGGTGCCAATACCTGAATGCCAGATCTTCTAGCTTCGCTCAAGTAAACACCTAAGCGATCTCTAGAGCTTCTTACAGATGTTAGAAGGGCTGCCATGTACTCCTGCGGGAAGTTAGCCTTCATGTACGCAGTCCAGTAAGAAAGTACTCCGTAAGCCGCGCTGTGAGCCTTGTTGAAGGCGTAGTCAGCGAATGGTAGAAGAGTTTCCCAGAGTTTGTCAGTAACTGCGGCACTATAACCGTTTTGCTTCATACCCGCAGTGAAACTTGCCTTTTGCTCATCAAGTACGTCTTTGAGTTTTTTACCCATCGCACTTCTCAGAGCATCAGCTTGAACCAAACTGAAGTTAGCAACCTTTTGGGCCACCGCCATTACCTGCTCTTGATAAACAATGAGCCCATATGTTGGTCCGAGAATCTCCGCTAAAGGCTCTTCCAAATCAGGGTGGATAGTCGCAGGCTGCTCGTTGCCATTTTTTCTGTGTGCATAGGAGGTATGTGAACCCATACCCATAGGTCCAGGTCGATACAAAGCGATAGCCGCAGAAATGTGTTCGAACTTCGATGGCTTCAGAATCTTTAGAAGCGAGCGCATTTGAGTACCGTCTAGCTGGAACACTCCCAGAGTTTCACCTCTTGAGAGCATTTCGTAGGTGGCAGCGTCCCCATCCAAATCAAGGTCCTCTAAAACAACTGTTTCGCCTCTGTTGGATAACGCATTCTCAATAGCCTTATCCAAAACAGTTAGGTTTCGAAGACCTAGGAAGTCCATCTTCACAAGACCTAGATCTTCACAAGGTTTTTGTGCAAAAGCTGTGATTATTGCCCCATCATCGTCTCGCCTGATTACAGGAATGACATCCAATAGCGGAACGGCAGACATAATCACACCTGCTGCGTGAACGCTAGTTTGACGCTTGAGTCCTTCCAATCCACGTGCAAGCTCAAAGACTTGCCTAGCTTCAGCATCCTCTTCAAGAATCTTTCTAAACTCCGCAGCCTCTTTAAATCTGCTCTTCGAATCAGAGCTAGCAGCTGCAGCAACCACAACGGGTTCAAACTCAGCTGATTCCTCTTCGAACTCATCGTCAAAGGAATCATCGATTGTTGCTTCAACAACAGGCTTTAGGTTCGGGTCTTCGACCATTTCTTTCAGGGTCATCTCTTTTCCAAGAATCATCCCTGGCATTGCTTTGGTCAGCTTCTCGCCGACCGAATAATCCATTCCCAATACACGTGCTGCATCCTTCAGAGCTTGTCTAGCCTTGATTGTTCCGTACGTGATGATTTGTGCAACTCTGTCATCACCATACTTTTCGGTAACGTAGCGAATAACTTCTCCACGACGTCGATCATCGAAGTCGACATCGATATCAGGCAAGCTCTTTCTACTTGGGTTCAAGAATCGCTCAAAGATAAGTCCGTACTTGATTGGATCAAGAGCCGTAATACCAAGTGCATACGAAACTAATGAACCTGCAGCAGAACCACGGCCAGGTCCAACTCTGATTCCTTGAGATCTTGCCCAAGAGATAAAGTCTGCTACCACCAGGAAGTAACCTGGGAAGTTCATGTTTTTGATTACTTCAATTTCATAGGCAATACGTTCTTGATATTCCGGAGCTATGTTTGTCCCAAAACGCTCTCTCATACCCGCAGTTACTTCTTGCTCGAACCAAGAGGCTTCAGTGTGCCCTTCAGGAACATCAAATCTCGGCATGAGGTTTCGTTCCTCAAAACTGATATTCGAACGCTCCGCAACTATAAGAGTGTTGTCACAAGCTTCAGGGAAATCTGCGAAAAGTTCACGCATTTGCCTAGCGCTTTTTAGGTAGTAGCCTTCTCCATCGAATTTAAATCTCTTCTCATCATTGAGTTGAGTTCCAGTTTGAAGGCAGAGCAGTGCCTCTTGTGCGGTAACGTGACCTGGCTCGGTGTAGTGCAGGTCATTGGTTGCAAGAAGAGGAATACCTAAGTCTTTGGAGAGTTTGATCAGATCAGCAAAGGATCTACGTTCAACGCTTGCTCCGTGATCCATAATCTCGATGTAGTAGTTATCTTTACCGAAGATGTCTCTGAACTCTGCTGCGGTTTCTAGGGCCTCTTTGTATTGACCTAAACGAAGTCGAGTTTGAACTTCACCACCGGCGCAGCCCGATGTGGCAATGATTCCTTTTGCGTGCTTGGCTAGAAGCTCTCTATCCATTCTTGGTTGGAAGTAGTAACCCTCTAGCCATGCATAGGAACTTAGCTTGAATAGATTCATCATGCTGTCGTTATCTGTAGAGAGCATGGTTAGGTGCGAGTAAGAACCTTTGGAGAGATCGTCATCTCCCCCATCGGCCCAATAGGTTCTGCTCTTGTCAAGCCTTGAACCAGGTGCCAGATACGCTTCGATGCCAATGATTGGCTTGATTCCTCTTTTTGTTGCTTTCTGCCAGAACTCATAAGCACCGAAGTTATTTCCGTGATCTGTGATGGCAATCGCAGGCATTTCAAACTCGACTGCCTTATCTAGAAGCTCGTCAATTTTGGCCGCTCCATCAAGCATGGAGTAATCCGTGTGCACGTGAAGGTGCACAAAGTTTTCGCTACTTGATGTCATTTCTTACTTATCTATTGTTGATTTGGCTCGGGGAAATAGCCTAACTTGTACCGCTGTCATACATTTTCAGACTCTCCGCCTTGGCTCTAAGTAGTTCTAAGAACCTCTAGAGCGTGGCGAAGATCTTCTGGATAGGAACTCTCAAAAGATACGTATTCGCCTTTAGTTGGATGGATGAAACCCAACTTCATGGCGTGGAGGAACTGTCTTTCAAGCCCCAGTCTCAGAGCTAGCTTAGAGTCGCAGCCGTAAAGAGAATCTCCAGCCAGAGGATGCTTGAACGCAGCCATATGAACTCGGATTTGATGAGTTCTACCCGTTTCAAGTTCAATCTCAAGTAGCGATGCTGCTTGGAAGGCTTCAAGTGTTTTGTAATGAGTTAGCGAAGGTTTTCCATCAGCGGTAACAGCAAACTTGTATTCGTGCTTTAGGTGTCTACCAATAGGTGCATCTATGGTTCCTGAACTTGGATCAGGGTGACCCTGAGCTAGAGCATGGTAGGTCTTGTCAACCACACGATCTCTAAAGGCTTGCTTCATTCGGCTATATGCAACTTCAGTTTTGGTTAGCACCATAAGTCCACTGGTTCCAACATCTAACCTTGAAACTATTCCCTGACGCTCAGCCACTCCGCTAGTTGACATCTCGATACCCAGAGCAAGGAGGGCTCCACCAACGCTTGGTCCATCCCAACCGACTGATGGATGTGCTGCGACACCAGCTGGCTTATCAACCACAACAATGTCGTGGTCTTGATAAACAACTGTTAGGCCTTCAACGTTTTCAGCAACTAGTTCTAGTGCTGCCTTAGGTTTAGGAAGAGTAATTCTTAGCCATGCATCGGTAACCAAAGAGTCAGATTTTCCAAGTATCCGATCACTTTGCTCAACTAAACCAGATTCAAGCATCGATGCAACTGTGGATCTTGACATTCCTAGCAACTTGGCAATACCTGCATCAGCTCTTGAGCCACCTAAACCTTCGGGAACCTGAACGAGTTTTTCCTCATTCACTTTGACCCACCAAATTTTTCACCTTTGACCACTTTGAGAGCAATCAAAAAGGCAGCAGAGGAAATTGCCATGTCTGCGATGTTGAAGATTGGAAAGTTGAAAGGAATTTGAATGAAGTCAACGACGTGACCGTTAGGAAAGCCTGGGTTTCTAAACAATCTATCGATTAGGTTTCCTGAAACACCACCTAATGCAAGGCCACCTAGCAACAACCAGCTCTTTGTTTTGAACTTAGGGCCGAACCACAACAGAACCAAGGTCACAATCGATGCGAGCAAAGTGAATACCCAGGTGTTAGCGCCACCTAGTGAGAAGGCGGCTCGGTCATTGAATGCAAGTGTGAACCACAGAACTTCTGGAACAACTGGAACAGGCTCGTATATTTCAAGAAATCTCAAAGCCAACGCTTTGGTGAACTGATCCAAACCAACAACGCTTAGAGCAACCCCTAGAAAGGTTAGGGTCGCTTTGTTGAATGGCTGGTTAGTAGTCAACTAAATCAGATTTGGAAGGTCTGGTTGGCTATTTGCGTTGGCCCGGTAGGTGCCTTAGGAGCTGTTGAGTTAGCAGCTTCAAGATCGCTTAGCTGACCTTCAATGTATGACTTGAGCTTTGCTCTGTAGTCTCTTTCAAAGTTCCTCAGAGTCTGTAGGTCGTTCTCAGCCAAAGCCTTCTCTTGCTCAAGTCTTGACATGTCTGCACGATGCTGGGCTTCTGCTTCTCTAACAATTCTTGCTGCGGTTGCGTGACCTTCTGCAACTAGGGCATCGCGTTTTTCAAGTCCTTCACGAACGTGCTCTTCGTGAAGCTTGCGAGCTAACTGCAAGAGGTTGTTGGTGTTGTTTGACTCGAATGAACCAATGTCAGCAGCTGCCTGAGGGAATGCCTCATTGGCTGTAGTGGATTCTGGAATTGAAGCTTCTGCAGTGTTGACCTGCTGAACTAGAGTGGCACCGCTTCTCTGCAGTTCAGTCAATCGAGCATCAGCTGCCAATAATCGCTGTCTAAGGTCTTCGTTCTCTTGGGAAATGCGACGCATCTCGAGGACAACCTCGTCAAGGAAGTCATCAACTTCGTCTTGGTCATATCCTTCGCGGAATTTGGTTGGCTGGAATCTCTTGTTTACGACGTCTTCTGGAGTCAACGGCATCGCAATCTCCCTATTCTTATCTGCCACATATTCTTGTGGGACCGGTCAAAAGTTAAGGCTACCCTACCTTGTGCAATCTAAACGATTGTTCTTAACAGGGCCTCTAGAACAATCAGAACTACAAACAGAGCTAAAACCGATAGATCCAGGTAGCCGCCACCCATTCTGATTGGCTTGATTACCTTAGAAATAGGCTTTATAGCCCAGTCTGTAAGGGTGTAAGCGAGCTCCGACAGAATCAAAACCAGCCCTTTTGGCCTGAAGCTTGGATTCATTACTCGGACCCAATCCAGAATGATTCGGCCAAGTAGCACAAGCCTAAAGATGTCTATAAGGCCAATAAGTAAGTCAGCAATTTGAGACAAAGTTAGTCCCTATTTACGGTCGAACGATGAGGCGGTCGCCTTCAGCTTCAAGCACATCATCGGCATCAGGATCGATTTCAACGCCATTTGGAGCGAGCAAGTACACAGTCTCCGCAACACGCTTTGATTCACCCATGAGGCCAGCCTTTAGGCCTGCCATGAAGTCAACTAGTCTTCTTGTCTCCGCGTCGCTCAGCAAGCTAACGTTGACGATTACTGGCACTCCTTCTCGAAGTAGATCTGCAATCTGACCCGCTTCAGAGTATGCCTGAGGGGTAACAGTTTCAATGCTTGAAACTTCATTGCCCTGTCTTGACAGGCGTGGAGCTCTGGCTCTTGAATTTGAGGTGCGGCTTACAGTGCTTACTGGCGATCCCTCGGCTGGGGGCATGAGAAATCTCTTTAGACTACCTAGAACTCCGGACATAACGTCTCCTTTGCTAAACCCCGACAGTTCAAGATTAAGCCCAAGATCTAACGCTTTCCTGTAATGGCGGTGCCTATTCGCAAGTGTGTCGCACCGAAGCCAATGGCCTCTTCGAAGTCCCCCGACATCCCTGCGGATATGAATTTTGCTGAGCTAGAAATACCTTGAACCTGTTGGCTTAAGGTGAGAATACGTTCGAAATCAACAGCAGGATCCACGTCTAGACCAGCTACCCCCATGACTCCCAGAAGCCTCAACTGCGGAACAAGCAGGACCTGTTCGGTGAACTCAACAAGCTTCTTAGGCTCAATACCGCCCCTATTTGGGTCATCGGTGAGGTTCAGCTCAATAAAGACTTCGAAGGTCCGCTCTGGTGTCTTCTCCAGCTGTTTGGCTAGTTCTTTGAGCAGAGAGGCTCTATCGAGTGAGTGCAGAACGGCACTATAGGTAAGCATTGACTTAACTTTGTTTGTTTGAAGTTGACCAACGAAGTGCCAAGTAGGTGCAAGCTGGCCTGGGCTGAGTGCTTCTGATATCTGTTGTGCTTTTGCAGATGCCTCTTGATCCCGGTTCTCCCCGAACTGGTTCTCACCCAAACTTAGTAGTTCTAGTCCGAGCTCAAAACCATGATTCTTAGTTACGACAACCAGTTCTATTTCATCTGAAGATCGGTTCGCCGCGTCAGCCGCTGAATCAATTCTTTTATGAATCGACTCGAGTCGCTCTTTCAGGCTCACTTCCAAGGAGGTCCTTACTTCATGAAATCTGGAATGTCCATGTCGTCATCGAAGTTAGAACTTCTTCTTCTGTCTTCGATGTCTACTGGCATAACTTCCTCGGGAAGAAATTCCTCAGTCACGCGAATATCTCTAGTTCCAAACCAAGCAGGAGCAGTCGTCAATGTTGGAGAATCAACATCTGCATTATCTTCTTGAGGAGATAGCTGGGCAACAGGAACAACTGGAATCGACCCTGAGTTTGAAGCCACGAATGGAGATGGTCTTGAGCTTGCTCTTGGAGTCACTTCATCGAAACCAGCTGCGATGACAGTAACGCGAATCTCGTCACCCATAGCGTCGTTGATAGAGCTACCGAAGTAGATGTTTGCACTTGGGTGAACAATTTCTTGAATCAATCTTGATGCTTCATTGATTTCAGCAAGCTTCATGTTTGACGCTGCAGAGAACTGAATAAGAACACCGCGAGCATTGTCAATGCTGTTTTCAAGAAGTGGGTGGTTGATGGCTTGCTCAGCAGCACGCATTGCCCTGTCCTCACCCTTAGCAGTTCCGATACCCATCAATGCAGTTCCTGCTCCCTGCATGACAGCCTTGACGTCCGCAAAGTCTAGGTTCACAAGACCTGTTTCAACAATCAGGTCAGAAATACCCTGAACACCTGCTCGAAGAATTTCATCGGCCATGCTGAAGGCGTCCACAAAACTTAGTTCAGCATCGTTGAGCTCAATCAACTTCTGGTTAGGAACAATAATCAGAGCATCGACTTCAGCCCGCAACGCTTCAATACCTGATTGAGCGTTTTCAGCTCTGCGTCTTCCTTCAAAATCAAATGGGCGGCTAACAACACCAACAGTTAGTGCACCGGACTCTTTAGCAATTCTTGCAACTACAGGTGCAGCCCCTGTTCCTGTGCCGCCACCCTCACCAGCAGCAACGAAAACCATATCTGAGCCGCGAAGCACTTCTGCGATTTCATCTGCGTGATCTTCAGCAGCTCTTCTTCCAACTTCTGGGTCTGCACCTGCTCCAAGACTTCTTGTGCTTGTGCTACCAATCTCAAGCTTCACATGTGCATCAGACTTCAATAGGTCTTGACCGTCTGTGTTGATTGCGATGAACTCAACACCTCGAAGACCCTTTTGGATCATCTGGTTTACAGCGTTTCCACCTGCACCACCGACACCAACAACTTTGATGACCGCTAGGAAATTATTTAGAACTGGTTCAGACATGCTGCTTCCTTCGTTAAGTCCAACATTTGTAGAACCCTAAACCTCAGGTTGAAGGTTAGGCATTTCCATCAAATGCATCTGCGCCAAAAAACTAAACCGTAAAGCACCCAAACAGCGGCTAATCCTTGGGTGTGTCTAGAAGTCACTAACGGATAACGCTCGGGGTTAGTGGCGATGAAACATCGAATGTTGCTGGGATTCGAGCTGGGGTTCTAAACAGCAAAACCTTTAACACCCTGGACTTGAGTGCAGATTGAGTTGAATCACCCCAGATGATCGTTTGTTTAGCATTTCCCCTAAGTCTCATGGTCACGTTATCTCGAGTCCTAGCTTGAATAAGCTCAACTTTTTCAAGAAGAGAACTTGGTAAAGAAAGAAGAACATCTATTGCCTGAGTGTAATTCTTGGATGTTTTTGGATCGCCGCTGATGATTATGGTTGGTAACTTCTCGGAACCTTTAGCAACTCCGAGCCTTATCCCAGATGGATCATAAAGAAACCCAACACCATCTTCCACGACAATCGAAATAGCCGTACGCTCAACCACCTTAACCCTTAGTTCATGAGGTGGTTGGCTAACGACAGAAACGCTTTCAATCAGCTTGAACTTCGCCAGGTCATCAGCAACGCTCTGACTACTAATCATCGGAAGTGGCTTGCCTATGTAATCCTTTAGGGCTGCCTGTATTTGTTTCTCTGGCACCTTCTCCAAACCAGTAATGGAGATTTTATTGACGGCCAATATGGGCGTGAACATAGTCGAAAGGACAAAGAGAACTAGAGCGATGATTGCTCCGAGAATCGATCTAAAGAAAATCTTCTTGACAGGAGACTCTTTAGTGAATCTTCGAACCTCTTTAGTTCTTGCTCGACGAGTACTTAAGTTTGCAATACCCCTCTGTACATTTATCTTTGACGGTTCCCTTGTCGCCTTAGCCAAAGGTTTAATCTTGGACTTGCCAGGTTTTCCTTTAGCCCTTGACACTGGTTGTGCATAACGAGTCTTATTTCTAGAACGTCTCAAAACTAGACCTCAAGTGCTTTTAGGATTCCAGGAACTTGACGGTACACATCCCCACAACCCATGGTTATCACGAAATCACCAGACTGCGCGATTGAAGCAACCGCCGCTGGAACTTCATCCCAGAGTGGAACGTAGTGCATTCTCTGTTGATCCAAGAAAGCGTCGGCAATCAAAGCACCAGTTACTCCAGGTTCAGGATCTTCCCTTGCTGCGTAAATGTCTAATACAACTACTTCATCGCTCAGTTCAAGAGCCTCAGCAAATTCTTTAGCAAACAGTCTTGTCCTGCTGTAAAGGTGCGGTTGGAAAACTGTGATGAGTCTGCCATGGCCAACAACTGCCCTAGCTGCACTCAATGCTGCGATCACTTCAGTTGGGTGATGGGCAAAGTCGTCATAGACCTTTACTCCCCTAACTTCGCCGTGCAACTCAAAACGTCGTTCTGTTCCATTGAAAGTTGAAATAGCTTGTAGTGATTTGACTGGTTCAAAGCCAAGACCAACAAGTACAGCAAAAGCACCAGAAGCGTTAATCGCATTGTGCTTACCTGGTACCAAGAGTGTGCTTGAGTATGTCTTTCCTTCATACACTAAGTCAAAGCTGACTCTTGCTCCAGTTGCATCAAGGTTAGTTATGCGAACATCAGCACCTTCAGATTCGCCGAATGAAATAACTCTCTTGTTGGTAATGAGGTTTGTGACTCGAACCGCACCTGGATCATCTGAGCTAATGGCAACAAAGTCGCTCGCTCCATTGGCGAATCTTGCGAACTCTCTCTCAAAGTTCTCAAGACTGCCGTAGTGATCAAGGTGATCTGGGTCAACATTTGTAATCAGAGCAACAGCAGTTTCATAGTGCAAGAAAGAACCATCTGATTCATCTGCTTCAATAACAAACAAATCTGATGAGCCTGATGCTGCTGAGGATCCATACTCAGCAATCACGCCACCGTTAACAAAACTTGGATCCTGACCAAGCACGCGAAGCCCAGTAACCACCATTCCTGTGCTAGTTGTCTTGCCGTGAGCTCCTGCAACAGAGATTAGTTTCTTACCTGTAGTCAGGTATTTCAAAGCCTGCGAGCGATGAAGAATAGGTAACTTCTTTTCTTGAGCTAAAACGTATTCAGGGTTAGTTGGCCATAGTGCGGAAGTAACAACAACCGTGTCTGCATTTCCAAGGTTGGCTGCGTCATGCCCTATGACAACATAAGCTCCAAGCTTTCTAAGCTCTTCGATGTTTCCAGATTCTCTAACATCACTCCCAGTTACTTTGTGTCCAGACTGGATGAGCATACGGGCGATGCCGCTCATACCCGACCCACCTATACCGATGAAGTGAACGTGCCCTAAGTTCTCTGGAACGCCTTGACTAAAGTCCGGTTTGATGGTCATAAAATCCTCAATATTTTGTTTAAGACTAAATAGTGCTGGCTAGTCTTTTCTAAGCAACACGCCATTGACTAAATCAAGCAAGCGTTGCGCCCCGTCACTGACTCCCACTGTCAGGGCATTACCACTCATTTCTTTCACTCTCTTGGCATTACTTATCAATGGAATGAGAACTGCTTTCACATACTCAGGGGTGAAATCAGCATCATCGACCATCACAGCTCCGCCAGCACCAACCAGGTCCTCTGCATTGTGCTTTTGCTCGCCGTTTCCCACCGGGTAAGGCACTAGAACCGCAGGAAGCCCTACAGCAGCGAACTCACTAACGGTGGCCGCCCCTGCTCTGGCCACAGCAAAATCTGCTGCCGCAAGAGCTAAGTCCATGCGATCACAGTAACTCAAACGTCGATATCCGCCATCGTTTAAATCATCAAGTTCTGCTCTTGTCCCCACTATGTGGATTACCTGAATACCTGCGGCGTCTAGCCATTGCCTAGAGCCTTCAATAGTTTCGTTGATTCTTTTAGCTCCTAAAGAGCCCCCTGTAACAAGCAAGGTGGTTAACTTTGGGTCTAAACCAAAGAACATATCTGCTTCAAACCTCATGTCAGTTTTGGTGATCTCAACTACTTCTTTACGCAGCGGCATGCCAACGACGGTTGAGTTCGGCAACATTGTTTTACTAAAAGTCACCCCAACAGCTGATGCACTATTTGCACCAATCCTGTTTGCGTAGCCAGGAAGTGCATTAGCTTCGTGCACAACAAAAGGAATTCTAAGTGCCTTGGCTGCCCTGTAGGCAGGTGCACTTGCGTAACCACCAAAGCCCACTACGACGTCAATCTTGTTGTCAACTAGATACTTCTTGACTGTCGACACTGAGTCCATAAAAAGTTTAGGAAATCTAAAGAGATAACCGTTGATTTTTCTTGGCATAGGCAATCTAGGAACAATAAGAAGTGCATAGCCTCTATCTGGCACGAGTCTTGACTCAAGGCCTTCACTGGTACCTAAAGCCCATACTTTATGCTCACCAGGTTGGTTCATAATCTCGTCTGCAAGAGACAAAAGTGGATTCACGTGCCCTGCTGTGCCACCACCAGCTAGAAGATAGTTTGTCATTTTTTACGCATGCTCCTCTTTGGCCTGGCTTGATCTCTTTCAACGGCTAGCACCACGCCCAATGCCATTAACACTGCAAGCATCGACGAACCACCTCTTGAGAAGAGCGGGAGCGGAACTCCGATAACAGGCATAAGGCCTAAAACCACCGCAATGTTGATGAAAGCTTGAAGGGTAATCCAAAGCATGATTCCAGTGACTGCAATAGAACCGAAACCTGTTGCTGAACTTATAGATACCTTACGCAAGTATCGAGCAAGCATAAAGAACAGAATCAGAACTACCACTGCCCCAAGGAATCCAGATTCCTCACCGACTACAGAAAAGATAAAGTCGTTCTCCACTTCAGGAATCCAACCCCATTTCATCTTTGAATCCCCCAAGCCTGTTCCAAACAATCCTCCGGAGGCTAGAGCCCACTCGCTATGTTTGGTCTGCCAATTTAAGTCATCGCCTTCGACTCCAAAACCGAAAGCCGACAGAATGCGATTGATTCTGTTTGGGCTTGCAGCAGAGGCTCCGAGAAAAGCCAAACCTCCAAGGGCCACAAACCCCCCAATGATCTTCCAAGGCACCCCAATTAATATTGCAAGGGCCAACACAAAGACAATCATTACCGCCGTCGTTCCAAGGTCATTGGACAAGCCCAAGACAAGAAGAGCAGGGAGGAAGCCAAAGACGGCCAAAGGGAAGACTGTCTTACGCCAATCCCAGAGAGAATCAAGATGCGGGCTAATCCAAGCCGCTATTCCAAGGATCATTCCTAGCTTCATCAACTCTGAAGGCTGAAAAGTAAAGCTTCCGATTGCCAGCCAGTTTCTATTGCCACCAACACTAAAGCCGATTCCAGGAACTTGAACGAGCAACTGCAAAAAGATAGTGAATACGAAAAAACTTATTGAAAACTTGCGAATAACTTCCACTTTCCGCATTGAAATGACAATCATGGCAAGCAATCCAGCGAGAGTGTAAAGCAACTGCGACCTAAACTCAGCAAAAGGGTCTCCAGTTGCCTTTATAGAAACAACATTGGATGCGCTGAGAACCATGAGCAAACCAACCACAATCATTAAACCGATCAACATTACAAGGCGGTAAAAGACCGGTGATTGGTGCAAAGAGTAATAATCAAACCAACGCACCACACTTTGAATTGGGTTTCTAAATACACCAGAAACGTTTTGAGCCATGGTTGGCTTAGGCGCGGATTTTGGCTTCCTTGAGTTCTGGGGAGGTTTTGACATTATTCCTTTACTTCCTTAATTACTGCTGCCGCAAATTGATTACCTCTATCTGCGTAATCTTTGAACTGATCCATTGACGCTGCGGAGGGTGCTAGGAGTACCACATCGCCGTCAACTGCGACGGCTTTAGCTAGCCTTACCGCTTCACACATGACATCCTCAAGTTCAGTGTTCACTTCGAATACCTTTGTGGTTGGTGAGTTCTTCTCAAGAGCTTCCAGAACTGGCGAGCGATCTATCCCAATAACAATCGCGGCTTTCAGTTTGGTTGAGTATCTTGAAACCAGGTTCGAAATGTCCACGCCTTTTAGCAAGCCACCAACAATCCAAACCACAGAATCAAAAGAGGATAAGGCTGCCGCTGCGGCATGTGGGTTAGTAGCTTTGGAATCATCAATCCAACTGATTCCGTCTTTTTGAAGAACAAGCTGAATGCGGTGAGCATCTAGTTCGAACTCTTGAAGAGCTCTTGCTATCTCTTCAGGCTGAATACCAACTGATCTAGCTAGAGCTGATGCAGCAGCGATATTTGCCATTAGGTGTGGGCTCACGATAAGACCGCTGTTCAGATCAGCCAGAGAAGCGAGCTCCAAAGCAACACCTGGGTCATCAACGAATGCCCTATCAACCAAAATATCTTCAACCCAGCCAACTTCATTAGGTGCTGGTGTGTTAACTGTGAAACCGACAGCCTGAGCGCTATCTGTGTTCGTTGACTTGCTTAGCAAGTCCGAAGTTGTCTTATCTCCGACGTTGTAAACACAGCAGATTGAAGTGTTGTTGAATATCTTCCCTTTGGTTCGGCCATACTCTTGCATGGATCCATGCCAATCCAAGTGGTCTTCAGCAAGATTTAGTACAGTGCTGGAAACTGGTTGTATTGAGTTTATGTAGTGAAGTTGAAAACTGCTTAGCTCAACGACAAGAACTTCATACTCAGCAGGATCGCGAATCACGTCAAGAATAGGAACTCCGATGTTTCCGCAAGCTACTGCCCTAATCCCCGCAACTTGAAGCATCTTCTCAACAAGTTGAGTAACAGTTGTCTTACCGTTGGTGCCTGTTATGCAGATCCACTTTGAAGGCTCACCTGACTTATCTCTTACTCGCCAGGCAAGATCAACATCGGTCCAGATTTCTAAACCAGATTGTTCTGCTTCTACTAGCAGAGAGCTATCAGGCTTGATGCCAGGAGAAGTAATGACCACATGGGCCTGGAAGTCTGCCAATCGCTTGGAGACTGTCTTGGCATCTTGAGCTATCAAGCGTTCAATTCCTAATACATCAAGGATGTCTAATAACTCGGCTTCAGCTTTATCAGCAACAACTAGTACCTGAGCACCTAGTTCGTTTAGGGTGTCAGCGACAGAAAAACCACTTACGCCGAGTCCGAACACTACGGCTTTGAGTTCACTCCAATCAGAGTGCCAACTGTTTAGGTGATCTAGCTTGCTCATGCAACCGAGCCATAAATCCACTCAACGTAGAACAGCCCGATTCCAGCCATTACTAGTAGTCCACAAATAATCCAGAATCTAACTACGACAGTAACTTCATTCCAGCCCTTTTCTTCAAAGTGATGATGGAGTGGGCTGTTCAGGAAGATTCTTCGTGGCTGTCCAGTGATTGCTCGAGATAACTTGAACACACCGCGTTGCAAGATAACCGAACCAGCAGAGATTGCAAACAAGCCGCCAACAAGAATCAAAAGCACTTCGGTGCGAGAAAGAATGGCAAGGGCAGCCAATGCTCCTCCGAGACCAAGAGACCCACTGTCCCCCATAAAGATTTGAGCTGGATTGGTGTTGAACCAAAGGAACCCGATAAGTGCCCCAACAATCGCGGCAGCAACAACAGCAAGGTCCAGTGGATCTCTTGTGTTGTAACAGTTCGGAGCTATGTTGGTGATGTCACACGCCTGGTTGAACTTCCAAAAACCAATAACAGCGAACGCTCCGATAGACATAATCAAAGAACCTGTTGCTAGGCCATCAGCTCCATCAGTTAGGTTCACTCCATTCGAGGCGCTCACTACAAGTAAGTAAATCCAGAAGAGGAATGCAGCGATACCAATCCAGATAGCAATCTCTCCCCAGCTTTCTGGAGCAATCTTCATGAGATCAAAACCAGTGTCTCTGAACACAGAGATTTCACTTGAAGCTGGAGTTAAACCAAAAACATCTGCATTCTG
>JBIJAB010000053.1:0-5913 GCA_044345975.1 Rhodoluna sp. | reverse complement strand
CAGTCTCGTGCTGGCATTTGATTCTTCGATGCTGGTTGAACCACAATCAGCTCAAGAACGGTGTCTTCCCCGCAACCGACGAGCACTCTTTCGTCAATGAAGGAAACAACTCCTACATCCAGTGTGTAAGTTGAAGGAACAGCTCGTGCCTGGATGACTCGCATCGCGTCTTCGTTGAGCATGCACCAAGCCATGGGCTCAGGATTCATAGCCCTGACCAAAAGCTCAACTTGCTCAGCGTTAGCTGAAAAGAAAATTCTCGCGTCGTTGCGTTTGATCTTCGGAGCCAGGGTGACATCCCCCTTCTGATCAACAAGACAAAGCCCTCCAGAGTAGATTCTTGGTAGCTCCTGGTTTAGAAGTGTTAGACCTAACAAGGAGAGACGTTCTAGCAACTCGCCCGCAGTCTCACTAGGCCCAATAACTGTTTCCACCGAACCGAGAATCGGTCCCGTGTCTAAACCTATATCTATGCGAAAAAGTGTGATTCCCGTCTCGGAGTCCCCTGCTCGAATGGCTGCTTGCACTGGAGCTGCTCCTCTCCATTTTGGGAGAAGGCTGAAATGAAGGTTGAACCATCCCATTGGTAGTGCATCAAGGGCGTCTTGTCGAAGTATGACCCCATAGGCTACAACGATTGCAAAATCAACATTGTGTTTGAATATTTCGTCTAGAACGTCAGGGCCCAGCTTGTTGGCTTTTATGCAGGGAATGCCGTGTTTCTTAGCAGTCTCTGCTACAGGAGAAGGTGTTAGAACTTTCTTTCTGCCTGTAAGAGAATCCTCTCGGGTAAGTACAGCAACTACTTCATGGCCAGATGTTAAGAGGCCTTCGAGCACCGTTGATGCTGTTGGAGGTGTACCTGCAAAAAGTATTCTCATTAGTGACTAGATTACTTTGCTGTCATCCATGTTGATGCGATAAACGCGTTCACCGGGCTTCTTCGCTTTGCTCGAAGAAGTTAGGTTAGCTGCTAGTTCCTTCAAAATGTTGGCTAGTTCCTTGCCGAATGAATACTGGAAATCGAGAACCAAGGTATTTGGTTGCAACACGCTTATAGTACGAAACATGTCAGCTGGAATCGCTTTATGAATAGCCTCGACTAATCGCTGATGATCCAGTGGATTCGAACTAAGCACTGAAGCTATTCGTGTTGTCGGAGGTAGACCTAAGTCTTCACGGTCTTTGTAATCCTCAGTCACGGCTTCATGGAACGCGAGAGATTTCATTTGCTCGGCTAGTTTGTCACGAAGACCTACAAATACAATCGTGGCATTCTCGTGCGCCAGTGATATGGCATTGGCCCATTTAGACAAGCTTTGTTCCAGAGCTCTCAATCTTGGAGAGCCAACCATTCCAGGAGCGTCAGCAAGGACGATACATGCGTATCCACCCTCTACTTCTGGCTCAGCCCCGGGCGTTGAAACAACCAGTAGTGCCCCACTCTTAACGTTAGTTATTCTGTCTTCACCATTTGAGTGCACGACTGTCGCGGATGGGAAGCTTCGTTCCATTTGCTTTGCAATAGCTGATGAACCTAATCGAGTAGGTCTTGTACTTGTTTTCCCACAGATGCAGCTTAAGGTTTCCACTTGAGTTTTGCATGAACGGCAACGCGTTCTTCCACTCGGGTCTACCCAGACAGAGCCTGAACAACTAGGGCACTTTTTTACTTCTTTACAGCCCACACAAACAAGAGCAGTAGCCCAGCCTGCATTGGCAATTTGCATCAGAACCGGTTTACCGTTTGCGAGCAAAGTGCTGATCAAGGCAAATGTTTGTGCGTCTAACCTGTCTGAAAGATCAGTGACAATAACTTGCGATTTCTCTTGTTGAGAGAAATGCGGACTCAAATATCCTATTTCAATCAGTCGAATAACCTCTGAGCTTGGTGAATGCGAGGCTATTAGCAACTCACAACCCTCGAGCTCCGCTCTTTGCAGCAAGACTTCTCTCGAGTTCCAGTAAGGAGCTGTCTGCTCTATATGTGACTCGTCGCCATCATCCCAGATTGTTATCAAGCCAAGGTTCTTGGCAGGAGTAAATGACGAGGATCTAAGTCCGAAATTTATTCCAATCCTGTTAATCGATTCAAGGTGCCTAGAGTATCTTTCTGAACCAGTGTCAGAACTCGAGTGCCTAAAACCCAGTTTGGAAATCCCCAAAACATCTAATGCACGCTCAAATCTCGCTAGTTCAGCGAAATCCGGTAAAACCACGAGGGAGCTCTGACCTTCATTGAATCGCTCTAGACAAACAGTAGCTATCTTCAGAGCCCAGTCAGGAGCAGACGATCCACCATCGAATAGATTCGGGCGGAAATAAACTCTCTTTTCCTTCTTTAACGCTTTAGCCAAAGCAATATCGGCATGCGCGGTTCCTGGACTTACACTCTCATGGCTTTCTGAATATTTCGACTCTGCTCTCGAGTATCGTTTCGGTATGCAAACTGAGAGTAGTTCACCTACTGAGCCAGCCTGTCTTTCTGCTACTGCAATGCAGAGTTGGAGTTGACTAGGTGTAAAAACTGGCAGGCTAGAAACAATACGTTTGATAGAAAGCAGCTTTTCCCTCGGATTTGCTTCGTCCTGGATTCGACAGACCACCCCTGTCTTCAGCTTGCTACCCGAACCGAATGGAACTTCAACTAGATGGCCGAAAGCAAGATCGCTCTGAAATTCATTCGGCACAAGGTAGTCAAACTCTTTATCCAGCTGAGGCAGTGGTGAACTAAATCTGATTCTGGCAACCAGTGACATTACATACCCACTGCAGAGTGCAGATCATCAACCTTGTCGGTTCTCTCCCAAGTGAAGTTAGGTAGTGGTCGCCCAAAATGTCCATAGGACGATGTATCCCCATAAATAGGGCGAAGCAAATCAAGTGAGTCGATAATAGCTCTCGGTCTCAGGTCGAAAACCTCGAGCACCGCTTTTTCGATCAGCTCGCTGTCAATCGTGTTCGTGCCGAAACACTCGACGTAGAGACCCACCGGTCTTGCAACTCCGATGGCGTAAGCAACCTGAACCTCTGCTTTGGAGGCAAATCCTGCTGCAACTAGATTCTTTGCTACCCATCGCATCGCATATGCCGCTGATCGGTCTACCTTAGATGGATCTTTTCCACTGAATGCACCACCGCCATGCCTGCTATAACCCCCATAAGTATCGATGATTATCTTTCTGCCTGTGAGACCAGCATCGCCTTGAGGCCCGCCAATCACGAAATTTCCAGTGGGATTAATCAGTAACTTGCTAGCGGATGGGTCGAAATCAAAACCTTCGAGAACGGGATTTATCACAAACTCTGACACAGCCGCAGATATGTCCGCGTGTGAAATGCCTGGATTATGTTGGGTGCTAACAACAACGGTTTGAACAGATACAGGTTTGTCACCTTCATAGCCAATAGTTACTTGAGTCTTCCCATCAGGTCTTAGGAAGTCAACGATTCCTTCATGCCTAACCTTGGCTAATCTCTCTGATAGTGTGTGAGCAATTTTTATGGGTAGTGGCATCAAGTCCACTGTTTCGTTGCAAGCAAATCCGAACATGATGCCCTGATCGCCTGCTCCTTGATTGTCGTAGTTGTCTTTTGCGTTTCCTGCAGAAAGTTCGAACGAAGAGTCGACGCCAAGAGCAATGTCAGCGGACTGCTTGCCTATAGAAACACTGACTCCACAAGATGTTCCATCGAACCCAATGTCTGATGAGTTATAGCCAATCGCAAGAAGCTTAGATCTAACGATGTCGGGGATCTCCGCGTATCCCTCAGTAGTGATTTCCCCTGCGACGTGCACTAGGCCAGTAGTCACTAAGGTTTCAACTGCTACTCGCGAAGAAGGGTCTTGGGCAATCAAATTGTCGAGAATAGCATCGCTGATTTGATCGCAAATCTTGTCTGGGTGGCCCTCTGTGACTGATTCAGAAGTAAAGTACCTGATGTTATTCATTATCTGCCAAGTTTATCTCTAAGGTGAGACAAAGGTGTCTCGGCTAAGCCAAGAGGTGTACAACTTCGTCCAACACAGCGTTGGCGACTTCCAGCTTTGTTCCTTTAGCCCTCTTGTGACCTTGAGTGGACACAATCACTACATCATTGATGTCTGAATCGAAGACTTGACCATTCGAGACATCATTCGCAACAATCATGTCAACTTTCTTCCTAGAGAGTTTAGATTCCGCTCGCTTCAAAAGATCATCACTATCTTGATTTGTTTCCAACACTTCAGCAGCAAACCCGACAAGCAACGTTTTGAGATTACTTTCTGCTCTGATTTCAGCAAGGTTAGCTAGCAAGTCAGGGTTCGCTACCAAATTGATTTGTTGAACTGCTGAATCATTTCTACTGAGTTTGCCATGGGAAGGTTTATCAACTCTGAAGTCGCTCACCGCAGCAGGCATCAGTAAGACGTCGGAATCCAGAATCTCGTGCTTTAGTGCTTGGCTTAGTTGCTCAGTATTCGAGACATGCAACACAGATCTGAACCTGGAAAAGTCTGCTTCAAGGTTTATTGCGATAAGGGAGACAAGAGCTCCTCTGGCTGATGCGGCTTCTGCTAAAGCAATACCCTGCTTGCCCGAAGATCTATTTCCTATAAATCTCACTGCGTCTATGGGTTCTCTAGTGCCACCTGTAGCAATCGTGACTTTTTTACCTGCGAGATCTTGCTTGGTAAGTGATGCTAACGCTTGTGCAACGATGGTTTCTGGCTCAGGTAGTCGCCCTGCACCACTGTCTTCTCCCGTAAGACGTCCAACGGCAGGTTCAATGACAACTACACCTCTTGACCTAAGTGTTGCTATGTTCGCAACAGTTGCTGGGTGGAACCACATCTCGGTGTGCATAGCAGGGGCCAAAACAACCGTTGCTTTAGTTGCAAGTAGGACGTTTAGAAGTAAATCATCTGCTAAACCAGCCGCGTATCTTGCAAGGAATGCTGCTGTTGCAGGAGCTACCACAACAAGGTCGGCCTCTTGAGCTAGAGCAATGTGCTTAACAGATTCGACATCAGTGTAAAGATCAGAATCTACGGTGTTATGAGATAGAGCTTCTAAGGTAGTTACCCCAACAAATCTCAAAGCGTTTTGTGTGGGCAGAACCTTTACGTCGTGACCTAGCTCAGTAAATCCACGAATTACTCCTACTGCTTTGTATGCAGCAATGCCTCCAGTAACCCCTACGAGAATGCGCAAGGTTACCCAGGTTATTCTTTGTCTTCAGATTTTGTCACGATAGCACCCTGCACGATTTCACGCATCGCTATCGAAAGCGGCTTGTCATCGACTGCAGCGTCAACGAGCGGACCTACGTTGCTTGAAAGTGATCCATCGTGAAGGGCTGAGTAGTAATCATTAATTTGTCTTGCACGCTTCGCTGCGAAGATAACCAAGCCGTATTTGGACTCGCTCTTAGCCATTAGTGCGTCGATTGACGGAGAAACAATTCCTTCGAGTTTTTCAGACATTTAGTGTTACTTTTCCTTTTATTTCATGTGAACCAGATTGGCTCACGAAGACTGCATTAAGTCTAAGACCTCTTGGGCACATTGCGCTACCTCATGGTTGATTACTACGTGGTCAAAAAGACCCTGGGCGGCAAGTTCAATTTTCGCTGTATTGAGTCGAATTTCAACATCTTCAGGGGTTTCAGTACCCCGCCCAACAAGTCTTTTCTTCAACTCTTCAAGGCTAGGTGGTGCTATAAAAATCAAATTTGCCTCGGGCATTGACGCTTTGACTTGCTCGGCACCTTGGATGTCTATTTCCAGGATAATCTGTTGCCCATTTGCAAGAGCCTTCTCTACAGGGGCCCTAGGAGTGCCATAACGATTGTTGAGATGCACGGTCGCGTACTCCAACAACTCATTTTTGGAAATCATCTCGTCGAAGTCCTCGTTCGAGACAAAGTAGT
>JBIJAB010000052.1:0-6120 GCA_044345975.1 Rhodoluna sp. | reverse complement strand
GACGCCAAAACCATTGGTAGATGTGAGAAGTGTGAAGCGCCAACCAGCAGATTTAGAAACTGTACCTCTCTTGGTTGTCGCGATTTGATTCTGCTTTGTGATGGCTGTGCTGATGTTCCCGAGAACCTAGGTTGTTCACCAACACACACTCGCGGTAAACGCAGATCACAGGTTGGCTAATCTCCTCCGTTATCGCTGGCCTAGGCACCTAATGTGCCAGGTCACCTTAAACTTGTCATACAGCGAGTAAGGAAAAGTTTTGGGATTTGTAGAGAACTTTGAACGTCGCCTTGAATCATTTGTTAACGGTGCTTTCTCTAAGGCATTTAAATCACAATTGCAGCCAGTTGAGATCAGTGCAGCTATCAAGGCCAAGATGGATGTCAGCGCTGCCGTAATTGGTAAAGACCGTATCTTGGCTCCCAACGAGTTTAGAGTTTCACTTTCCCAACCAGATCTTCTTCGCTTGAACTCTCTAGGTGACAATCTTGTCGCTGAGATCACAAAGCAGGTGTCTGCTCACGTCAAGAAGCAGAGATACCAACTAACCGATGAACTCAAGGTTTCTCTTTCATCTTCATCAACTCTTGCCGTGGGTCAGATTCAGGTTGCTGCTAGCGGTAGCAAAGCTGCCCAGGTTGCCAATGTCTCTTGGGTTCCGGCATTGGATATCTCGGGTAAGCGTTATCTCCTAGCCAAAGAGAAGACAACTGTTGGTAGAGATGCCGTTGCAGATATTCAAGTTAATGACTCTGGTCTTTCAAGAACGCACTTCGCTATCAACTGGGATGGCTCTAACGCAACGGTTGAAGACCTTGGATCAACTAATGGAACTACGGTTGCTGGTCACGATGTGAAAATACAAAACATTTCTGCTGACACAGTAATTAAAGCTGGTCGCACCGAGTTTGTGTTTAGAGTTGTTGCCAAGAATCAGGGTGATGCGTAATGAGTGAACTAGCTCTGTTTATCGTTCGTGCAGGCTTCTTGATTATCCTTTGGTTGTTTGTCTTAAGCATCATTTCAATCATTAGAGCAGACCTTTTCAGTGAAAGAGTTCTTTCTAAGGTAGTGGAAAAGAATCTTCCTACTTCCGTTTCTTCACCAACTACTGGACTGACGAACGTTGGTAACTTCTCGACTGCTCCAGGATCGGCAACTATTGTTTCTGCGATCAGTGAAACTCCTGCAACTCTTGTTGTTATCGATGGTCCTTTGCAAGGCATGGAGATAGTTCTCGATAGAAAGGAAATCCGAATAGGTCGAGCTCCTAATAATGAGTTTGTAATCGAGGATGACTACGCCTCTTCCCAACACGCAAGATTGCAAAAAACAGACGACGGTTGGTTATTACAAGATCTCAACTCAACTAACGGAACTTACGTTGATGGTGCAAGAATAGGCGCTCCCGTTTCAATCAAACAGGAAATGCAGATTCGTATCGGCAAAACAATCTTTGAGTTGAGAGGTTAATCGTGCCCATCAAAATAATCAGCTCATCACAAAGCGACAAGGGTAAAGTTCGCTCAAGTAACCAAGACAGTGGTTACTCAGGAACCAACCTCTATGTTGTTGCTGACGGTATGGGTGGGCATGCTGGTGGAGATATTGCTTCTGCTCTGGCAACCCAGTTCGTAGCCAAGATTGATGATGTCTATCCAGATAGTGATCAAGCAATGAGTGCGCTTCTTGAAGCCATGCGTGACGCTAACCGTAATCTCTCTGACACCGTCACCAAGTTCAGTTACCTAGCTGGCATGGGAACGACCATGGATGCTGTCATCTTCACTGGCGCCATAGCAAACATTGCTCACATTGGAGATTCCAGGGTCTACCTGATGCGTGATTCTAAGTTGACTCAAATCACAAAAGATCACACTTTTGTTCAGCAACTAATCGATGCTGGAAGACTCACAGAAGAAGAAGCTCTCGTTCACCCTCGTAGAAATGTCATTCTTAGAGTTTTAGGTGACACCTCTGAAGAGCCTGAGTTTGATATCCACCAAATAGAAGTTCAGCCAGGCGACAGGTTGTTACTTTGTTCAGATGGTTTGTGTGGAGTTGTACCTAACTACCTAATCGAAGAAAACATGAGAGTACCTAACCTTGATGAGGCAATCGAACTTCTAATCGATGAGGCCAAAGAGTATGGTGCTCCAGATAACGTAACTGTTCTATTACTTGAAGTAAGAGATGAATCTGATCTTCCCGATTACCAGCAGCCTGTTACCTGGTTGGGTTCTGCTGCGAATGAAGTTGTAATCAAGCAAAACAGTGCTGGTCGCATTCTTGAAATGTTTAGTCCTAAGGCTTGGATCGATGCATTTAGAGATCTCGGCCGCAAAGAAACGTTCTTCTCAATCAATGACCCGACTTTGGAAAAAGCTATTGGTGAGTTTGATGGCAAGGTTCGTTCTTGGAAGAAGAGAGGTACAGCGCTATTCCTGGTGCTAGCACTAATCTCTGGTGGGGCTCTTTGGGGTATCTACTCATACATTCAAACTCGTTACTACCTTGGGGTTGAAAACGGCAACGTTGCTATATACCAGGGCATCAAAGAGAGTTTCGGTGGATTTGGTTTTTCAACTCTTTACCAAGAGTCTGAAATCAGGATTGTTGATCTTCCTGATTTCCAGCAAGAACTAATCCTGAAGAGTATCTCTGCAGATAGCCTCGCTGATGCTGAAGCCAAACTTGAGCAAATCCTTGAAAGCTCTAAAGATGGCTAAACCTGGCGTTCGAATAAAGGTGATGCCTAAAAAGCGGAACATTGAACTAATGATGTTGTTCTTTGGTTTTGGATTATTCGCTTTTGAAATATCCCAGGTGCAGCTCGCAACAATTCAAGTACTTCGCCCAGATGGTTGGTTTATCTGGTCTATTCCTGTCGTTGCTGCAATGATTTTCCACATCGTTTTACGGTTTAGAGCAAGTGATGCTGATCCCATTCTTCTGCCAATTGGTTTCTTACTGAACTCTCTCGGTATCGCAATGATCTATCGACTAGATCTAGCTAAAGCCATGGCTGATACAGATAGAACTGTTGGTGAAAGACAAGTTGTCTGGACATTGATTGCGATATTGATTGCAGCTGCTGTTCTTTGGCTAGTTAAGTCCCACTTGTCATTTAGGAAATACATTTACTCAGCGATGGCTCTAGGTGTATTGCTTTTGATTCTTCCGCTTATTCCCTTCATCGGTGTTAACACAAGTGGCGCTTTCCTCTCTGTTCGGTTAGGTCCAATAAGTTTCCAACCAGGTGAGTTAGCCAAAATAGCTTTCATTATATTCTTTGCTGGATACCTAACTTCAAGACGCGAAGCCCTAGCGGTTGTTGGTCGCAAGGTTTTAGGTATTCGAATCCCACCGGCACGAGAGCTGGGGCCAATCGTTTTCATATGGCTTGCAAGCTTAGGTGTTCTAGTTCTCCAAAGAGATCTTGGAACTTCGCTTTTGTATTTCGGTTTGTTCTTGGTTCTTTTATATGTTGCAACTGGGCGAGTGTTTTACGTTCTAGTGGGTCTTGTGATGTTTGTTGCTGGAGCTCTTATTGCATCACGTTTAATGTCTTACGTTGGTAATCGAATCGCTGCTTGGTTAGATCCACTTAACGAAGCTAACTATGAGGCCATCGGTGGCTCGTATCAGTTGGTGCAATCTATGTTTGGTCTTGCTCATGGCGGGATATTTGGAACTGGGCTTGGTGGTGGACTACCAACTATTGTTCCTCTGGCTGAGAGCGACTTCATCATCTCTGCTATTGGAGAAGAGTTAGGTCTGGCAGGTCTCTTCGCTCTCCTATCGCTTTACATGGTCCTAGTTGCTAGAGCTCTGCGTATTGCGAATACTCACGCTGATGATTTCAGTAAGTTACTTGCAGTTGGTTTAGGTTTCGTTATTGCCCTTCAGTGCTTCATTGTTATTGGTGGAGTGTTACGAGTGGTTCCTCTCACGGGACTAACAACTCCATTGCTTGCTGCGGGTGGTTCCTCTCTTGTGGCTAACTGGATCATCATCGCTTTGCTACTTCGGCTTTCAGACACCTTACCTAAGCCAGGGACGGTGAGCGAATGACCCCTGAGATCAAGAGAGTTGCGAACTTCATCCTGCTGATGTTCCTATCGTTATTTGTTGCAGCTAGTGCAATGCAGGTACTCAATGCGGATTCACTAAGTAATGATCCTCGCAACCAAAGAGCTGTCTATGAGGGTTACAAAACTCAGCGTGGTGCCATTTTGGTTAACAACAAACCAATAGCGGAATCAATAAAGACGTCTAATGCTTACAGGTATCTTCGTCAATACAATGGCGAGCAATACAGTGCTATTACTGGTTTCTATTCTTTGTTCCAAGGCAGAACTGGTTTGGAGAACATTCTTGATAGTTCCCTACGTGGTGATAACTCCGCTGCTTTCTTTGAGCAACTTAATGCTTTGCTTTCAGGTAACCCTGTTTCTGGAGCATCTGTTGAACTAACCATTGATGAAGATGTTCAACTAGCCGCCTGGAATGCTATGGGCAACATGAAAGGTGCTGTGGTTGCGATTGAACCTGCAACTGGAAAGATCCTTGCTCTAGTTTCTAAATCTGGTTTTGATGCCAATCTTCTTTCAACACACAACACCGCTGATGCTTCTGCCAACTATAAGAAGTTGCTCACAAACAAGAACGCTCCCCTAATCAACAGAGCGATTGGTGGAGACCTCTATGCTCCAGGATCTGTATTCAAACTGATTGTTGCTGCAGCTGCATTTGAATCTGGTAACTACACTCCACAGAGCAAGTTACCTAATCCAAAGACTTACGTTCTACCTGGAACAACAACAGCCATCACTAACTCAGGTGAAGGTAAATGCGGTGGAGCTACAACTGTTTCTATTGCCACAGCACTTAAGCTCTCTTGCAATATTCCTTTCGCTCAACTCGGTATTGAACTAGGGCAAGAAGCTATCGCTAAACAGGCACAAGCATTTGGCTTTGGTGAAGCTCTATCCATTCCTTTGAAAGCAACACCAAGTGTTTATCCAACGAATTTAGATGAAGCCCAAACCGCACTGACTGCCTTTGGTCAGTTCGATGTTCGTGTATCCCCATTGCAGATGGCCATGGTCTCCGCGGCTATCGCTAACGCAGGGATTGAGATGAAGCCATACCTAGTTGATCAGATTTTCACATCTAACCTGACTCTTTTAGAAGAAGGAAAACCAACAGAGCTGCGCCGTTCAATCACAACTAGCTCAGCGGAGCGATTGAAGACCATGATGGTTGCATCCGTTTCATCAGGTGTTGGCTCCAACGCAAGAATCCCCGGCGTAAAAGTGGCTGGCAAAACTGGAACGGCTGAGAATGGTGTGAATGATCCTTACACGCTATGGTTCACCGGTTTTGCTCCTGCTGATAACCCACAGGTAGCTGTGGCCGTTGTTATTGAAGATGGGGGTGGCAAGGGGCAATCCGGTAGAGGTAACACTTTGGCTGCTCCCATTGCTAAGAAAGTTATGCAGGCGGTGTTAAACAAATGATGCCTGAAGAAGGAAAGCTTTACGGGGGCAGATACCGTCTCATAAAGCGCATTGCAACCGGTGGTATGGGTGAGGTGTGGCAAGCCCAGGATGAAACCATTCTTCGCTTGGTGGCTATCAAGATTCTGAAACAGCAATACATGGGTGATCCTGATTTCGTTGACCGCTTTAGAACTGAAGCTAAGCACGCTGCAATGATCAACCATGATGGCATCGCTAATGTTTATGACTACGGTGAAGATGAAGGTAGTGCATTCCTAGTCATGGAACTAGTTCCAGGCGAAGCTCTCTCATCTATTTTGGAAAGAGAAAAGACTCTTCCTGCTAAGCAAGTCATCTCTATCGTTGCTCAAACCGCTCTAGCTCTGGATGCTGCACATAGAGAAGGTTTAGTTCACCGAGATGTGAAACCAGGTAACTTACTGATTACTCCTGATGGTCAAGTGAAGATAACAGACTTTGGTATCGCGAGAGTTGCTAATCAAGTTTCTCTTACCCAAACCGGACAGGTAATGGGAACCGTTCAGTATCTTGCACCTGAACAAGCAACTGGTAAAGCAGCAACTGCTGCAGGAGATATTTACTCGCTAGGAATCGT
>JBIJAB010000051.1:0-6159 GCA_044345975.1 Rhodoluna sp. | reverse complement strand
CTCAATAGTTCCACTCTTCGAAGAGTGTCCACGTCACTGTGAAGGTATCTGACTCGAACCCCTGCTTCGGTGAGGAACTCAGTAAGTTCCTCTGACATTTTCTTAGTCAAGGTTGTGACAAGAACTCGTTCATCCTTGGCTGTTCTGATGCGAATCTCTTCGAGTAGATCATCAATCTGACCCTTAGATGGCTTCACAACTATTTGCGGGTCTACTAATCCTGTTGGTCTAATAATCTGTTCAACAGCACCATCAGCAACGCCTAGCTCATACTTTCCAGGGGTCGCTGAAAGATAAACAGTCTGCCCAACACGCTCTTGGAACTCAGCCCACTTTAGTGGTCGGTTGTCCATAGCTGAAGGCAATCTAAAGCCGTGCTCAACAAGTGTTCTCTTTCTTGAAGAGTCACCTTCATACATCGCTCCGATTTGAGGAACAGTCACGTGAGACTCATCAATAACCGTTAGGAAATCCTCTGGGAAGTAATCGAGAAGACATGAAGGAGCAGATCCCTGTTCACGGCCATCTAGATGTCTTGAGTAGTTTTCAATTCCACTACAGAAGCCAAGTTCTCGAATCATCTCAAGATCAAACGTGGTTCTCATCTTGATCCTTTGGGCCTCGAGAAGTTTTCCTTGAATCTCAAACTCTTTTACTCGAGCAACCATCTCTTCTTCAATGGCTTCCAGGGCTTCACCCATGCGATCTTGAGAGGTTACGTAGTAACTTGCAGGATAAACAGAGATGGTGTCCATAGCCCGAACAATCTCGCCCGTTAGTGGATGTAACTGATAAATGTTCTCAATCTCATCACCGAATAGCTCAAGCCTGATTGCCAGTTCATCGTAAACAGGGATGATTTCAATGGTGTCACCCTTGACTCTGAAGTTACCTCTTGAGAAGTCGTAGTCATTGCGTTGGTACTGCATAGTTACGAACTCACGAATGAGTTCATCTCTATCGATCGTTTGACCTTTGTGTAGGGGTAAGGACATGTCCAGATACTCGCTTGGTGCACCAAGACCGTAGATGCAGGAAACAGTTGAAACCACGACAACATCTCTTCTAGAGAGCAAACTCATAGTTGCCGAGTATCTAAGTCGCTCCACCTCTTCGTTGATAGAAGAGTCTTTCTCAATGAAAGTATCGGTCTGTGGTACGTAAGCCTCAGGTTGGTAGTAGTCGTAATAAGAAACGAAGTACTCGACTGCGTTGTTTGGTAGCAACTCTCTAAATTCGTTCACTAGTTGTGCAGCAAGAGTTTTGTTGTGTGCCAAAACTAGTGTTGGTCGTTGAAGCTTTTCGATTAGCCAAGCAGTGGTAGCTGATTTACCAGTACCGGTCGCCCCTAGAAGCACAACGTCTTTTTCACCATTGCTTATTCGATCTGCCAACTCTGCAATCGCAGTTGGCTGGTCTCCCGATGGTGTGTATTCACTGATTACTTCGAAAGGAGCAAAGGTTCTTGTTGGACCCTTCACTTTGACCTCTCCTGAGCCATAAGTAGGAACTTGTGCCATAGTGCAGTGGCGTCAGCAAGTAGCCCTGAGAGTGGTTGATTTGAGTTCAAGATGAAATCAGCCGCAGCAGCTCGCTCCAAAGGCGATGCTTGAGCGTTTATTCGAGCCTCTGCTTCTGGAGCAGTCATGCCCCTAGAAAGAACTAGTCTTTGTATTCTGTCTGCCTCGGGGGCTTCAACGCTCACGATTACATCAAATGGAAGAGAAACCTTTGCTTCGACCAGCAATGGAACTGTATAAACAACCATTGATTCTTCAGGAAGAGACTTAAGGATTTCTTGAGCTCGTTCGCGAACAAGTGGGTGAACTATTGCTTCAAGCTCAACTCTTCTTGCTGGCTCGTTGAAGACAATCACCCCTAATGCTTTGCGATCTAATTCTCCTGAGCTTGTGAGTAAGTGCGGGCCGAAGGTTTCAAGTATTTGAGCTAAACCCTTGGTGTTTGGTTCGACAACTTCCCTAGCCAGTTTGTCTGCATCAATCTCAATTCCCCCAAGTGAAACCCAATGGGCAGCAACGGTTGTCTTACCTGCTGCTATACCACCGGTTAGACCTATCAAGAACATCTTCTAAGCCTAACTTGTCCTTAAAGCAAAGACGGGTTGAGCAGTAGCCCAACCCGTCTTTAGAACTTCTAACTATTCAGCGCTGTTTAGCTTGTCACGCAGAGCAGATAGTGCCTCGTCATCAGAAAGAGTTCCCTCTGATGCTGTTGCACCTTCAGATGAAGATGAAGTGGTGGTGCTGGCCTGAACTTCTGGCTTCGCATCAGGAAGGGTTGCTGCAAGCTCGTTAGCTGCCTTAACCTGCTTCTTGTGCTCTTCCCAGCGTGCGTGAGCTTCAGCGTATTCCTTCTCCCACTTAGCCTTGGCATCTTCGAAGCCAGGCTTCCATTCGCTAGTAGCAGAGTCGAAACCTTCTGGGTACTTGTAGTTACCCTGGTCATCAAAGTCGGTAGCCAAACCGTATAGCGCTGGGTTGAAGTCAGTTCCCTCAGGGTTTACTTCTTCAGTAGCCTGCTTCAATGAAAGTGAGATGCGACGACGATCTAGATCGATGTCGATTACCTTCACGAATACGTCCTGGTTTACTGTTACAACCTGGCTCGCAAGGTCGATGTGCTTAGCTGATAGCTCACTGATGTGAACAAGACCTTCAATACCATCTGCAACACGAACGAATGCACCGAATGGAACGATCTTGGTGACCTTACCTGGTGCGTACTGACCGATTGCGTGTGATCTAGCAAATACCTGCCATGGATCTTCTTGAGTTGCCTTCAGAGAAAGTGAAACACGCTCTCTGTCTGAGTCAACTTCTAGAACCTCAACAGTTACTTCCTGACCGATCTCAACAACTTCGCTTGCGTGCTCGATGTGCTTCCATGAAAGCTCGCTTACGTGAACCAGGCCGTCAACTCCACCAAGGTCAATGAAAGCACCGAAGTTTACGATAGATGAAACAACACCTGTGCGAATCTGGCCCTTAGCAAGATCTGCAAGGAATGTGCTGCGGTTAGCAGACTGCGATTCTTCAAGTAGAGCTCTACGAGATAGAACAACGTTGTTACGGTTCTTGTCTAGTTCCAAAATCTTTGCGTCAACATTCTGACCAAGGTATGGAGTTAGGTCGCGAACACGACGCAGTTCGATAAGAGATGCTGGAAGGAATCCACGAAGACCGATGTCAACGATTAGACCACCCTTGACAACTTCGATAACCAAACCGGTAACGACGCCATCAGTTTCTTTGATCTTCTCAACATCGCCCCATGCACGCTCGTACTGTGCACGCTTCTTTGAAAGAATTAGACGGCCTTCTTTGTCTTCCTTCTGAAGAACAAGGGCCTCGATTGAATCACCAACTGCAACAATGTCGCCAGGGGCTGCATCGTGTCTGATTGATAGTTCGCGTGAAGGGATAACACCTTCAGTTTTGTAACCTACGTCGAGAAGAACTTCGTCGCGGTCAATCTTGACAACGATACCTGCGATTAGATCGCCGTCGTTAAAAGATTTTAGGGTTTTTTCGATTTCTGCAAGTAATTCTTCTGCTGAACCGATGTCGTTAACTGCTACCTGCTTAGGAGCTTTGTTGGTGCTACTTGTCATAGAGAGGTTGTCTCGATCTTGTTTTTACTCGGGCCAATTACCACTTGTCACTACAGGCGTAGCAACTCGCAACAATTGAACTTGGACTGGATTGTTTGGACCCAAAAATGGGCCTTGGGAAAGTCTATACGGTCTTATCGCCCGAAACAACGCGTATTAGAGCCTCAAGGACACTATCCTCATCTGGTCCAAGAACCTCGATTACGAGCTCTTCCCCATGCTTCGCTCCAAGGCTCAGAATAGCCAGAATGCTGTTACCTTGAGCCTTTTTGCCGTGCTTGTTGGTTACGGTTACCTGATGCTTACTTACGGTGGCCACTCGAACAAAGTCTGCAGCAGGCCTTGCGTGTAGCCCAACTGCTGGGCCAACTGTGCAGGATTGCTTAGCCACTAGTGAGCTGCCTCATCCCAGCTTTTGCCTATTCCAACGCTAACTTCAAGAGGAACGGCTAATTGAGCGGCTTCATTCATTCCCTTGATGACTAGCTGTTGAACCTTTTCCAGTTCACCCTTGGCAACCTCAATCACAAGTTCATCGTGAACTTGCAGCAGGATGCGGCTCTTTACTTTTGCTGCTACTAAAGCCTTATCAACATTGATCATTGCTGTTTTCATAATATCTGCTGCAGTTCCTTGAATAGGAGCGTTCAATGCAGCTCTTCGAGCGTTCTCTTTTACCGCAAAGATTTTGCTCTTTAGGTCAGGGAATGGTCTTCTTCGCCCAGCAATAGTCTCTGTGTACCCACGTTCCTTGGCTTCTTCGACAACCTCACTGAGGTATCTTCTGACCCCGCCAAATCTGTCGAAGTAATCAGCCATGAGTTGTTTGGCGTCAGCATTGGTGATACGAAGCTGTTTAGCTAAGCCGTATTCGCTCAGGCCGTAGACAAGTCCATAAGACATGGCTTTGACCTTAGAACGCATGGCTCCAGTTACTTCTGCTGGCGGAACACCATAAATCCTGGATCCAACAAACTTGTGAAGGTCTTCACCTGACTTGAATGCCTCGATCAAACCTTCGTCCTGGCTTAGGTGAGCCAAGATCCTCATTTCAATCTGTGAATAATCGGCTGTAATCAAAGTCTCGTAATCCTTACCAACAATAAACGCGTCTCGGATGAGTCTTCCTCGGTCGGATCTAACTGGAATGTTCTGAAGGTTCGGATTCTCTGACGAGAGTCTTCCTGTTGACGTTCCAGTTTGAACGTATGTTGTATGGATACGTCCGTCTTGTGAAACAGCTTTGCTGATGGTTTCAACTATTTGTCTAATCTTGGAGACTTCTCGATGGGCCAGCAGCTTCTCTAAGAAAGGGTGCCCGTTCTGTTCGAAAAGCGTGGTGAGAGCTTCGGCATTGGTGGAGAAACCAGTCTTGACCTTGCTGGTTCCTTTCATGCCTAGGTCTTCAAAAAGCACCGTCTGTAGTTGCTTTGGCGAAGCCAAGTTGATTTCTTTGCCTATGATTTCGTAGCACTCGATGGCAATCTTTGCTATCTCCTTGTCGAGCTTCTTCACCAGTTTGCTCAAGCCATCCACGTCTAGAGTTACCCCAGTGTGTTCCATCTTTGCTAACGGATGGCTAGAGGCCAATTCAACTTCTTTGTAAACAGTGAGTTGGTTAGTTTTTGCAAGAATGCCTGAGAGATTTTGGTTCAGTTGAAAGACATACCAAGCTATGGCTGACAGGTCTACCTCTGGTTGTACAAGTTCATCTTCTAACTCTGTATCTAGCTGAACTCCCAGATAGTGAGCAATCAGTTCCTCCGCTGAGAAATCCTTTCTAAGTGGATTATCGATATATGCCATCAACATCGGGTCATCCTGTATGCCAGAAATAGACTTTCCAGCAGCGAGTAAGTAACGTTCGGCAGCTTTTGCATTGAAAACAATCTTTGGTTGAGCTGCTGCCAACCAAGCGTAAAACTTCTTATCTAAGTCTTTTGCTTTCAGAGAAACTCTCAAACTTTGATTGGCTAAACCTACAGCCAAAATGTTTTCTTCACCTATGTCAAAGTAAACGGAGCTCGCCTTAGGCGATGAGTAAATCTTGTCGAGAGCATCAGCAGTGCTCTTTGGTTCTTTGGGAAGGACCAGTGCGATTTGAGTTACTACCTCTTCTATAATCTCCTGTTCTTGGGCAGAGCTATTCTGGGAACCAGAAGAAGTTCCAGCTTCGACACCAAGAGCCTTTAGAACTCTTTCGAGAAGAGATTTGAAGTGCATCTTGCTGAACGAATCACGAACTGCGTTTTCGTTTACAGGACCTAGATGAAAAGTATCGAAAGCATGACCTAAGTCAAGATCTCTAACAAGGTGGTTTAATCTTCTATTGCGGACTGCAAGCTCTCGATGCTCTCTAAGGCTCTCACCAACTTTTCCAGGGATTTCGTTCTCTGCTGCCAGGACACCTTGGAGGTCGCCATATTGCTGCAACCACTTTGCAGCCGTCTTTGGCCCAACTCCAGGAACACCAGGCAGATTGTCAGAAGATTCTCCTACCAATGCTGCAAGATCTGGATACTGCTTTG
>JBIJAB010000050.1:0-6188 GCA_044345975.1 Rhodoluna sp. | reverse complement strand
TGAAATCAGGAGACAAGGTTTTGGTTCAGGTAACTAAAGACCCTGTTGGTCAAAAGGGTGCTCGCCTAACTTCACAGGTTTCGCTTCCTGGTCGTTACCTTGTTTATGTTCCTAATGGCAACATGAATGGCATTAGCCGCAAGCTTCCAGAAAGTGAGCGAGTAAGACTAAAGAAGATTCTCAAAGAGATCTTGCCACCAGATGCCGGTGTGATCATCAGAACCGCAGCTGAGGGTGCTACCGAAGAACAGCTAACCGAAGATGTTCAGAGACTTCAGATTCAGTGGGAAGAGATTAGCCGTAACGCTGAGATCTCAAACCCACCATCACTGCTATCTTCAGAGCCAGATCTTCTAATCAAGATTGTTAGAGATGTCTTCAATGAAGACTTCCAGAAGATGATTATTGATGGCGATGCACCTTTCGCAACCATCGAAGGATATCTAAAGGATGTTGCCCCTGATCTACTAGAACGTGTTGAACGCTTCAGTGGTGAAGGCGATGCTTTTGATCACTTCAGAATCAACGAACAGATCATTAAAGCTCTAGACCGTAAGGTCTACCTTCCTTCAGGTGGTTCATTAGTTATCGATAGAACCGAAGCTATGACCGTAGTGGACGTGAACACAGGTAAGTTCATTGGTTCAGGTGGAAACCTTGAAGAAACTGTTACTAAGAACAACTTGGAAGCAGCTGAAGAGATTGTTCGCCAACTTCGTCTGCGTGACATCGGTGGAATCATCGTTGTGGACTTTATCGACATGGTGCTTGAATCTAACCGCGACCTAGTACTCAGAAGAGTGATGGAATGCCTATCTAGAGATAGAACTAAGCACCAGGTTGCTGAAGTTACATCACTAGGACTAGTTCAGATGACCCGTAAGAAGATCGGTATTGGTCTTCTGGAGGCATTTACTGAGCCTTGTGAAACCTGTGCTGGTCGAGGACTTATCGTTCATCACGAGCCAGTGCTAAAGAACAAGCACATTGAAGACGATGACCGTCCTCAGCGTCAGAACAACCGTGAAAACAATAATCGTGAGAACAACAAGGGTAAAAACAAGGGCAAGAACAAGCAAAACAACGCCACTAAGGCTGAAGCAGAGCCAAACAAGCCAAGAATTGAGCCTGCCAAGGTGGTAACCCCTGAAAAGGCTGAAGAAGCTAAGAACCTCATGTCTAAGATTGCAGCTTCGACTATGGGAACGGCTGAACCAGCACCAAAAACCCTTGATGCAGTTCTAGATGCTTTGCCACCTTCGCCTGATGTTCCTGCCAAACGCAAGTCCAGAAGGGTCTCAAGCGGGGGAGAAATCACCCCTGGCGAGGACAATTAGGGTCAAAAAATAGGGTAGTTAGGTTTGCCAAGGCGGCTACAGCCCGCTAAGATGGAACCTTGTTGCCTGTATTACTAGCAACACTTCCAAATTCAAGATTTTTCGAACAAAGGGTATATCTGTGGTTTACGCAGTAGTCCGCGCGGGTGGCCGCCAAGAAAAGGTGTCAGTAGGCACCATCGTCACGCTAGATCGTCTTAAGGCGCAAGCAGGTGGCACCATTCAGATGGAAGCTCTTCTGCTAGTTGATGGCGAGAAGGTAACTCACGAAGCTGAGGCTCTAGCCAAGGTGAAGGTGACTGCAACAGTTTTGGGTAACCTACGTGGTCCAAAGATTGTTATCCAGAAGTACAAGAACAAGACCGGTTACAAAAAGCGCATGGGTTTCCGTGCCGACCTGACTCGTGTTCAGGTTACTGAGATCAAGTAAGTAAAGGATCTAAAAAATGGCATCCAAAAAAGGTGTTTCCTCAACCCGTAACGGCCGCGACTCAAACGCTCAGCGTCTAGGAGTTAAGCGTTACGCAGGTCAAGAAGTAAACGCAGGTGAAATCCTTGTCCGTCAGCGTGGAACACACTTCCACCCAGGTCGTAACGTAGGCCGCGGTAAAGACGACACCCTGTTTGCTCTGTCTGCAGGTTCAGTCGAGTTCGGTCAAAAGGGCGGACGTCGCGTAGTCAACATTGTTGTTGCGGCTTAGGTTCTATTCGAACTAACAGTTTTTCAATCAGCAGGCGAGCCAATGTGCTCGCCTTCTGTGTTTTTGAGGGTAATGATGAAAGGAGTAACTAGATGGTGACATTCGTCGATCAGGTTACTCTTCACCTGCGCGCTGGAGATGGTGGCGATGGCTGTATCTCTGTAAAGCGTGAAAAGTTTAAGCCGCTAGCTGGACCTGATGGTGCTGATGGTGGCAATGGTGGAACCATTTCACTTATCGCTGATTCAAATACAACAACTCTTTTGGAATATCACTTCAGCCCACACCGTGCAGGTGGAGATGGTGGCGATGGTGCTGGAGATTTCCGTAACGGTGCAACCGGTAAAGATGTTGTTCTAAAAGTTCCAGTTGGAACAGTTGTTAGATCAGCTGATGGCAAACTAATCACCGACCTTGATGAAGAAGGCATGGAACTAGTTGTTGCCGAAGGTGGTAATGGTGGTTTAGGTAACGCTGCACTTTCATCTTCGAAAAGAAGAGCACCAGGTTTTGCTCTACTAGGAGTTCCTGGTTGGCGTGGGGACATCATCCTTGAACTCAAGTCAGTTGCTGATGTTGCTCTAGTTGGTTATCCATCAGCTGGTAAATCTTCATTGATTGCAGCAATCTCTTCAGCTAAGCCAAAGATTGCAGATTACCCTTTCACAACATTGCATCCAAACCTAGGTGTTGTTCAAGCTGGAGAAACTAGATTCACTGTTGCTGACGTGCCAGGGCTTATTGAAGGTGCTAGCGAAGGAAAAGGTTTAGGACTAAAGTTCCTTAGGCACGTTGAACGTTGTGCTGCGTTGCTACATGTTTTGGACTGTGCAACCCTAGAGCCAAACAGAGACCCAATCTCTGATCTCGACCTAATCTTGAACGAACTTGCTCTGTATGAAGTTCCTGAAGGTGAACTACCTTTGGTTGAAAGACCACAGCTTATTGCTCTGAACAAGGTCGATGTTCCTGATGGTCGAGATATGGCTGAGTTTGTGAAGCCAACTCTAGAAGCTCGTGGATACAAGGTATTCCTAATCTCAGCTGTTGCCCGTGAGGGTCTTAGAGAGCTTAACTTTGCACTAGCCGAACTTGTGAAAGCACACAGAGAAGCTAAGGCTGCTATTCCTGCAAGACCAAGAATCCATTTGATGAACACCAAGCGTGATGAGAACAAGTTCACTGTGAAGAAAGAGTCTTACTCAGGCGAGGAGATCTTCAGAGTTATTGGTGCTAAGCCTGAGCGTTGGGTTGCCCAAACCATGTTTGGTAACGAAGAAGCAGTAGGTTACCTCGGTGACCGTCTTGCGAAGCTAGGTCTTGAAGATGAACTTCTAAAGGCAGGAGCCGTTGCTGGCTCAACTGTAGTTATCGGTGCTGGTAAAGATGGAGTCATCTTCGACTGGGAGCCAACTATTGCCTCAGCTGGTGAACTTATAGCTGCTCCTCGTGGAACAGACCCTCGATTAGATCAGCGTGAGCGTAGAACAAACATTGATAGACGTCGTGAATACCAAGAGATGATGGACGCTAGAGCAGCCATGCGTGAAGAAATGGCTAAAGAGGGTAACCCAATCATCTCTTACGAGATTGGTTCAGAAGACGATCCAGATAAAGAAATCGCCAGCGAACAAGCAGGTGCTGAGGAGCAGAAATGAAGCTCTCAGATCACAGGGATATCCCTAAAGCCAAAAGAATAGTAGTCAAAGTTGGCTCTTCTTCAATCACAGGAAACAACGAGAAGAACCTGGATCTACTCGTTGCTGCTATTGCTAACTCATCTCAGAACAATCAGGAAATCATTCTGGTTACCTCAGGTGCTATTGCAACTGGCTTGCCGTTACTGAACCTGACTGAGAAGCCAACTGACCTTGCAACTAAGCAAGCCTTAGCTTCAGTTGGTCAAAGCAAACTCATGGGTCGTTACGAAACTAGCCTTGACAGATTCAACATTATTGCTGGTCAAGTTTTGCTAACAGCGGGGGACTTTGAACAGGCTGAAACTAGTCAGAACGCAAGTAAAGCTATCGACAGGCTTCTGGAACTCAAAGTTGTTCCGATTGTCAATGAGAATGACACTGTTGCTACCCAAGAAATCGCTTTTGGTGACAACGACAAACTGGCTTCTCTAGTTGCTGTCCTTGTTCAAGCAGATGCTTTGATTCTGCTCTCTGATGTTGATGCTCTCTATGACAGACCGCCAACAGAGCCAGGTTCACAGAAGATTGAATGGGTTGAACCTGAAGATGACCTTTCCACCATCAAGATTGGTGGGAGTTCATCCAGTGTGGGCACAGGTGGAGCAGAAACAAAGCTTGAGGCTGCTAAGTATGCGAGAGAGCATGGCGTCACAGTTTTGCTTACTTCAATCGATAATGCTGCAGCAGTTCTTGCAGGGGATCGAGTGGGCACCTGGTTCCAAGCAAAGGAATCTAAATGAGTGCACTGGATCTAATCAAGCAAGCCAAAGCAGCATCAGTTTCCCTTGGGTTACTCACAACCGAGCAGAAGAATGAAATCCTAAAGACTGTCTCAGTTCTTCTAACCTCAAGATCCGAAGAGATCCTGGTTGCCAATCACTTAGACCTGAAGCTAGCTAAGGATGCTGGTGTTCCAACATCACTTCAGGATCGGCTTGCTCTAAGTGTTGAGCGAATCGACTCCTTGAAGTTTGCTCTTGCTGAGCTAATCAAGTTGAACGATCCAATTGGTGAGCTAGTTCGAGACATCACTAGACCTAATGGGCTCAGCATCAAAGAGGTAAGAGTTCCTTTTGGTCTCATTGGTGCTATTTATGAAGCGAGACCAAATGTAACCATCGACATTGCGGGTATGGCTATCAAGACTGGTAACGCCATCATTCTTCGTGGTGGTTCGATGGCAGAGAACACTAATAAAGTTCTCGTATCAATCCTCAAAGAAGCTTTCCAAACCAATGGTCATAACCCAAACGCTATTGCGAGCGTTGATGAGTATGGTCGTGATGGTGCTGAAGTAATGATGAAGGCAACTGGTTTGATTGACGTTCTTATTCCTAGAGGATCAGCGAATCTAATCAAGACTGTCGTTGAGGAATCTAAGGTTCCAGTTATTCAAACTGGTGATGGCATCGTCCACATCTTCCTAGATGCAACAGCGAGACTTGATTACGCTCTAGAGATTGTCACTAACGCTAAGGTTCAGCGACCTTCTGTCTGCAATGCCTTGGAGACACTACTGATTCACAAAGATGCCTTAGACAAGTTACTTGTTCCAGTCCTCGAGAGACTGGAAGCCAACGGAGTAGTGATTCACGGTGATGAACGAGTTAGACAAGTATTCCCTAGTGCTCTCGAAGCAACTGAGAGTGACTGGGCTACCGAGTATCTTGCTCTGGAGATAGCGGTCAAGGTTGTTGACAGCTTTGAAGAGGCTATCGAACACATTGCCCAGTATTCAACTTCACACACAGAGAGCATCATCACTGAAGATGCCACGAATGCTGAGCAGTTCCTATCCAGAGTGGACTCTGCTGTTGTCATGGTGAACGCCTCAACCAGGTTCACCGACGGTGGGGAGTTCGGCTTTGGTGCTGAAGTTGGGGTTTCTACCCAGAAACTTCATGCTAGAGGCCCGATGGGTCTTCCAGAACTGACCAGCACCAAGTGGCTAGTGCGTGGATCAGGTCAGTCAAGGGCTTAGAGTCCCCATTTTTAGCCCCGCTAGGGTAGATTTGAACTAATCGTTATAGGAGAGAAATTGAAGTTTTTACAGCTGTTCGCTCAAGAAGCCGAAGGTCACGTAGCACACATCGTTTACCCGTTCCCAGCCATCGTGTTTGGAATCATTGCTATGGGTCTATTTCTAGCCCTAGCTGCAGTTACCTGGTCTTACCGTGATGTTGCTAACCGCCACGAACACAAGGTTAAGAACAACAACCAAGGCTCTCACTAGGGTTTAGTTTTGACCGTTAGAAGAAGAATTGGAGTCATGGGTGGAACCTTTGACCCTATTCACAACGGTCACCTTGTGGCAGCCAGCGAGGTTGCCTCAGCCTTCAAGCTAGATGAAGTTATCTTCGTCCCTACAGGATCTCCATATCAGAAGCAGAACGTAACCTCTGCTGAGCACCGCTACCTAATGACCGTTATTGCAACAGCGTCTAACCCTA
>JBIJAB010000049.1:0-6241 GCA_044345975.1 Rhodoluna sp. | reverse complement strand
CTGGTGTTGACTGGGTTTCCTTCACCAGAGCAATTGTCAATAACGTAACTGGTGTTTCAAGAGCAGGTGGTTCAACAATCACAATGCAGTTCGTAAAGAACAACCTTCTGGAAGCTGCTGTTCTAAGCGGTGACGAAGAAGCCATCGAGTTGCAGACCAGCAGCAAATATGCTTTGCAGAGAAAGTTCCAGGAAGTCCGTTTGGCCCTTGCTCTTGAACAGGGTTACTCTAAGCAAGACATTCTTGCTGGTTACCTAAACCTTTCCTTCTTTGGAACCAACATCAACGGCGTTGAAGCAGCCTCAGAGTATTACTTCGGTATCAAAGCTAAAGACCTCAACGTTCCTCAGGCAGCAATGCTCACAGCGATGCTTAAAGGTGCTGAGCTTTACCGCCCAGATGTTGAAGAGAACAAAGAGCGTGCTCTATCTCGTCGCAACATGGTCATCCAGAACATGGCTAACGAGGGTGACATCACTCAGTCTGAAGCAGATGCATACAAGGCTTCCCCTATTGAACTGAACATTCAGAAGATTCCGGTTGGTTGTGAAAACGATCAGAGAACCGCATTCTTCTGTGACTATGTCGTTTGGAATATCAGAAACAGTCCAGAGTTTGGACCTACCCCTGAAGACCGTGAAGTTCTCCTTCGTAAAGGTGGTTTGGATATTTACACCACCATCGATCTAAAACTTCAAAAAGTTGCAGACAAAGCAACTAAGACCTGGGTTCCACCAACAGATCCTTCAAAGGTTGGTGCGGCTAGCGTTTCTGTTCAAGCAGGAACTGGAAGAATTCTTGCTCTAACCCAGAACAGAATCTTTGACCAGACCGACTCAGGCCTTGAGGGTCACACCTCGGTGAACTACTCAGCTGACAAGAACTACGGTGGCTCCTCTGGTTTCCAGAGCGGATCTACCTACAAGATCTTCACACTGGCTGAATGGTTGAGTAAGGGCAAAAAGCTCAACGACCACGTTGATGGTCGAATCAAGGAATGGAACGCAGCTGAGTTCAGCTCACGCTGTGGTGGGCTAGTTGGAACTTGGGCCCCAGGCAACGACTCTAAGTCATCAGAAGATATGAGTGTCCTAGAAGCAACAGCCAAGTCTGTAAACACCGCTTATGCATCTATGGCTAGCCAGCTAGATCTCTGTGACATTAGAGATACTGCACTTAGGTTTGGAATCAAGCGAGCAGATGGAACTGAACTAGTTTCATACCCAGCATCGATTCTTGGTATTAACGAAATCTCTCCTCTATCTATGGCAGCAGCTGTTGCTGCAGTTGCTAACAAGGGTGTTTACTGCTCCCCTATTGCTATCGACCGTGTAGTGGATCGTGAGACACAAGCAGAACTACAAGTTCCTAAATCTATTTGTAGCCAGGCAGTAACTCCTGAAGTAGCTGCTGGTATGACAAGAGCGATGCAAGCTGTTATGAATGGTGGTACCGGTGGTGCCTCTTCAACTGGTGATGGAACTCCACTTGCTGGTAAGACAGGAACTACTGACTCAGGTGTTCACACTTGGATGACAGGTTTCTCTTCAACTGTTGGCACTGCTGTTTGGGTAGGAAACGTTTCAGGTAGCACCTCGATTAGAAAAGTTACCTTGAACGGTAAAGCTGGTGGACTTGTTCGTCACGAAATCTGGCGAACCATCATGAAGACAGCTAATAAGAACTACCCTGGTCAAAAGTTTGATGCTCCACCTCAGGACATGATTGATGCAACCTTCATGCAGATTCCATCCGTTTCAGGACAGGTGCCTGATGTTGCAGCCCAGAACATCATTGCTGCAGATCTAAACGCCAAGATTATGATCAACGCAGTTAACTCAACTAAGCCAGCGGGAACCGTAGCTTATGTGAAACCAAAGGCAGGTTCGTCTGTTCCTAGAGGAACCATGATCATGATCTACATCTCTAAGGGTGGCCTCACAAGGATTCCTGATGTGAGAGGCATGACTACAGCTGAAGCAACAGCAACCCTAAACTCAGCTGGCTTCCCAACCGTTAGCATTCCTCAGCCATCACAGGCTCAGTTCTTTGTGAAGGATCCTGCTATTGAGGCAGGCAAAGTTGTTGGCACCATGCCTGCGGCTGGTAAATCAGTTCCTTCATCAAGTGCGATTCTGCTGCTGATTAGCGAAGGCCCATAGTTTTTTCATGCTCTATTTAGGCTTAGCCGCACTAGCTGTAATCGTTTGGGCTACCTGCATTGAGCGCTACTGGTTTGCCATCAAGAGAAGTGAACTCAAAGTCTTACCTACTGGAAGCCCTGACATCGTTGTCCTACACATCAGCGATATCCACATGGCTCCTTGGCAGAGATACAAACAGCGTTGGATTAGGAAACTAAACAATAAGGTCAGCCCTGATTTAGTTATTAACACTGGAGATAACCTAGGTCACGCCAGAGGCATCAAGCCAGTGCTGGATGCACTCAATCCTTTGGCTGGTGTGCCAGGAGTATTCGTCAATGGATCTAACGATCTCTATGCTCCAGCTAAGCGAAACCCTTTCCAGTATTTGCTTCGCCCATCAGAACGTCACCGTGAAGAGGATGCGAGTCTAAAACTAGACACAGACTTACTAAACGCGGGCTTTAGTTCTTTTGGTTGGAAGGACCTTAACAACACAGCTCAATCAATAATCATCAATGGTGTGAAAATCAACTTCTTTGGCACAGATGATCCCCATGAACTAAGAGATGATGCAGCCAGTGCTCAACTAGCTCTAGGCAAGTTAGCTAAATCAGATCTACTTATTGGAGTTACCCATGCTCCGTACCTAAGAGTTTTAGAAGATCTGAGTGCAGCTGATGTTGTATTTGCCGGTCACACTCACGGCGGTCAAGTCTGTTGGCCATTTATCGGCAGAGCACTTGTGACCAACTGTGATTTGCCAACTAAGTACGCAAGAGGGTTACATCAGGTTCCTCTGAAGGCTAAGAAGTTATGGCTAAATGTTTCTGCAGGTTTGGGTCATTCGATTTATGCACCGGTGCGCTTAGCTTGTCGCCCAGAAGTAAGAGTTGTGACTCTAAAAGCTAAAGATTAGTTTCCGAAACCAAATACTTCAGCACCAAGAGCTAGATACTGCCCTTGAGTGTTATCGCATCGAGCAACAGTCTCTGCAGCGAAACAACTAATGTCGCCAACAACTATCTTGCTACCGGAAGGAAGATCATATGCGCCTTCTGGGTCAGAGAATAGACCGCTGGAACAATACCAGTCAGAGACTAGCCCTTCTGATGGGGTGAATGCCCAAAGCCTTGCCTGGTATCCCCAAGCTCCTTCACAAGAAGCAGGTGCAGTTGGAATCTCATAGTTGACATCAACATCTCGGTGTTCACAAAGAACAAAACCAGGTGATTCACTGATTGTGCACCAGACAGTTCCACCGCCAACTCGGAAGATGAAGCCACCGTAACCGTCGCTGTAATCAGCTGCGTTCACAACAGGAGCTTCAACGGCAGGCTTATCAGGAACTTGGGTTTCAGGCTCTTCAGGGGTTGTTGCACATGCAGACAAAGTCAAAGCGGTAACTGCCGCTATAAGCAAAACCCTGAACTTGCGCATGTATTCAGGTTAGCCGAGCGAATTAGAATTCGCTAGCAACCAGCTCTGCGATTTCGTATGTGTTGAGAGCAGCACCCTTACGAAGGTTGTCACCAACAACGAACATTTCGATTGAGTTAGTGAAATCTAGCGACTGCCTTACTCGACCAACATAGGTAGGGTCTTGACCTGCAACCATGTTCGGGGTTGGCCATTGACCGTTAGCTGGATCATCAACCAACTTTATGGTTGGCTCTTCTTCTAGAGCCTTGTGAACTTCAGCCACGGTCAGTGGGTTAGCAAAAGTTGCATGCACAGTTAGTGAGTGGCTAACTAATACAGGAACGCGAACACAGGTAGCCGCCACCTTCAAGGTTGGAATACCTAGAATCTTGCGACTCTCATCTCTAACCTTCATCTCTTCGCTTGAGTATCCACCCGCTTTGAGAGATCCTGCGAAAGGAACAACATTTAGAACTACTGGGGCTGGGAATGGTGAATCAGAAACCTGTAATCCTTGAGAACCTAGAAGAGCTTCGACATCACCACTAGCTAAACCAGCATCGCTACCGGCAACTGCACTGATTTCACTTCTCAGTCTTTCGATACCAGCTGTTCCAGCTCCAGACACAGCCTGGTAACTTGAAACCACAAGTTCAGTCAGGGTCCAGTTCCTGTGTAGAGCACCAAGTGCAGCCATCATAGTTAGCGTGGTGCAGTTTGGGTTAGAGATGATTCCCTTAGGTCTGTTTCTTGCCTGCTCAGGATTTACTTCTGGAACTACAAGAGGAACTTCAGGGTCCATGCGGAATGCACCTGAGTTATCAACTGCAACAGCACCGCGAGCAGCTGCTATTGGAGCCCAAACTTCAGAAACCTCATCAGGAACATCAAACATAGCAATGTCTATGCCATCAAATGATTCTTCAGTCAAAGCAACAACTGTTAGCTCTTCACCGTGAACAGTGATCTTCTTACCAGCTGAACGGGCTGAAGCGATGAGACGAATCTCACCCCAGATGTTTTCACGGTTATTGATGATGTCAATCATCACGGTGCCAACAGCACCGGTTGCACCAACTAAAGCAAGATTCGGCTTAGACATGTATTTACCTTCCGGTGCCAGCGTAGACAGTCACTGGGCTATCGCCATCAAGGTCAAATGCCTTGTGAACTGCACGGGCAGCATCATCGATTTGCTCGAGACTTGTAATTACCGAGATACGAATCTCAGAAGTTGAAATCATTTCAACGTTGATAGAAGCTTCAGCTAGAGCTCTAAACATGATTGCTGAAACGCCTGAGTGCGTTCTCATACCAGCACCGACAATGCTTAACTTGCCGATCTCTTCATCGCTCTCAAGTTCTCTATAGCCCAAGACGTTCTTATTCTGAGCCAGAGCATCAAGAACCTTCTTTAGTTCGCCCTTAGGAAGAGTGAAGCTGATGTCACTAACTCTGTCAGTAACGTCAGAACCAGTTGGAGTGTTCTGAACAATCATGTCGATGTTCGCTCCTGCTTCAGCAACAGTTGTGAACACAGCAGCTGCCTTACCAGGTACGTCTGGAATACCAATAACGGTAATCTTCGCCTGTGACTTATCTGCTGCCACACCTGAAACGATTGACTCTTCCATTTGCTCTACTCCATCTTCATTAGAGATAACTTTGGTGCCTGGATCATTACTAAAAGTTGAACGAACCCGAAGGTCCACTTTGTGCCTACGAGCAAACTCAACTGCTCTGATGTGCAGAATCTTTGCTCCAGCTGCAGCTAGTTCGAGCATTGATTCAATGTCAATGACATCTAGCTTCTTAGCTGTTGAAATCACTCTTGGGTCTGCTGTGTAGATTCCATCAACATCGCTGTAGATTTCACACACATCTGCATTTAGTGCAGCAGCAAGAGCAACTGCAGTAGTGTCAGATCCACCTCTACCCAAGGTGGTGATATCTCTTGAGTCTCTGTTGAAACCTTGGAAACCTGCAACGATAGCGATGTTGCCTGCATTCAATGCTTCAGCAACACGATCCGGGGTTACCTCAGCAATACGAGCATTACCGTGAACCTCATCGGTGATGATTCCAGCCTGGGAACCAGTGAAGGAAAGTGATGGGGCACCTAGGTCATTGATAGCCATAGACAACAGGGCCATCGAAATGCGTTCGCCTGAGGTCAACAACATATCTAGCTCTCTACCCTCAGGGTTAGCAGATACTTGATTGGCTAAATCTAAAAGCTCATCGGTGGTGTCCCCCATGGCTGAAACAACAACACAAACCTGGTTGCCAGCTCTCTGGGTCTCAATGATACGAGCAGCGACATGCTTGATTTTGTCAGCATCGCCTACAGACGAGCCGCCATACTTTTGCACAATGAGCGCCAATTGAGATCTCCGTAATAGAAAAAGGGGGGATTCAACGCTGAACTCAACAAGTTTAGCCCACCCAAAGGGGCTAAAACTACTGCTAACTAACTACTCGACGACCTTCAAAGGCTCTTCCAAGGGTTACTTCATCAGCATATTCAAGGTCTCCACCGACAGGCAGTCCTGAAGCCAAGCGGCTCACGGTAATGCCTAGTGGCACCAGCAATCTAGTGAGGTAGGTAGCGGTAGCTTCACCTTCCAGGTTTGGATCGGTAGCAATAATGACTTCTTTGATTTCAGGGTCATTCA
>JBIJAB010000048.1:0-6543 GCA_044345975.1 Rhodoluna sp. | reverse complement strand
CCTGAAGCCAAGCGGCTCACGGTAATGCCTAGTGGCACCAGCAATCTAGTGAGGTAGGTAGCGGTAGCTTCACCTTCCAGGTTTGGATCGGTAGCAATAATGACTTCTTTGATTTCAGGGTCATTCAATCTAGACATGAGTTCACGGATACGTAGGTTGTCTGGACCGATACCTTCAATGGGGCTAATCGCTCCACCTAATACATGGTAGAAACCACGGAACTCTCTAGTTCTTTCAATAGCTTGAACATCTTTAGATTCTTCAACAACACAGATTGATTCTTTGGTTCTTCGTGTATCTCTGCAAATATTGCAGAACTCATGCTCAGCCACGTTGAAACAGGTCGCACAAAAACGAACTCGCTCTTTAGCTTCTAAAAGAATCTTGGCTAACTCTTGAGCCTGGTTATCATCTGTTTGAATCAAATAGAAGGCGATGCGCTGAGCAGACTTAGGCCCAACCCCAGGCAACCTGGATAACGCATCTATTAGATCCTGAACGACACCTTCATACATCTAGTTTGATCCTTCAATAGGTTCAGCACCCAGTATGTTACGAAGAACAGATTCCCCAACTAATGAATCCTCGTCAATGAGATTGTTTCTCTTTTCATTAACTTCTTTACTACTGTCATCAACAGGAGCGGAAGCTGGTTCAGTGACTTTAGCTATCGGCTCAGTTGGTGCTGCTGCTACAGGAGTAGAGACTTGAACTATTGGTTCGCCAGCATTTGAGACAGCTGCACGATATTGAACTCGAACGCCTAACACTTCGAAGATTGCACGACGCAGTAACTCACTAGGACTATTTTGTCCACCGTTACGGAAAACTGTTTTATCGTGCTCGTTAGCAAAAAGAATATCTAGGACTTGACCATCAAAAGCCACTGGTGTTTGAGTGGTGACGTTCTGCCAGGCATTTCGAGAAATATTAGACAATGTCTTCTTAATCTCTTCCCATGAACTCTGCATCATGGCCCAAGTCACCGGAGGTGTATCAGCATCGCCACCAGCTTGTGCTTGATTAGCACCTGGATCGACTGCAGGAACCCCAACAGCTGATACTGCCGAGTTCTGAGTCGAAACTGGGTTGGCAGCAGCTGGAGCATTGCCGCCCAGACCTATACGTCGCTCAAGTCGGTCAATACGAGCTAATGAACCTGTTTCGCTTGAGTCTTGAGCAGGAACCAATACCTTGGCAACCATAAGTTCTAACTGCAACTTAGGGCTGGTAGCACCGTTCATGCGAGTTAGACCTTCAGCGATGACTTCAGCTGCATAGGTCAGTTCTGCTTTGCCAAATCTTTCAACCTGCAATCTCATGCGATCTAATTGGTCCTGAGGCAAGTCTCTTAGAACAGTCTTAGCCTTCTCTCCTGTAGAGCCAACAACAATCAGATCTCTGATTCTCTCCAGTAAGTCCTCAACGAATCTAGATGGATCTTGACCGCTCTGAATAACCTGGTCAACGCTAGCAAATACTTCAGCAGCATCGCCCTTACCAAAAGCATCAATGAAGGTATCGAGAAGAGCTGAGTCTGTATACCCGAGAAGCCCAACTGCTCGCTCATAAGTAACATGATTGTTTTCAGACCCTGCAAGCAGTTGATCTAGCAATGAAAGAGAATCACGAACAGAACCTCCACCAGATCTAACCACCAGACTCAACACACCTTCATCAACGGTGGCTTTTTCAGAAGCAATCATTTCTGCTAAATACTCAATCATCTGAGCAGGTGGAACTAAACGGAATGGATAGTGATGAGTTCTTGAACGAATAGTTGAAATAACTTTTTCAGGTTCAGTTGTTGCAAAGATGAACTTCACATGGGCAGGTGGTTCTTCCACTACCTTGAGCAATGCATTGAAACCATCTTTAGTAACCATGTGAGCCTCATCAAGAATGAAGATCTTGAATCTATCTCTGCTTGGAGCGAAAGCAATACGCTCTCTAAGTTCTCTAGCGTCTTCTACTTTGTTATGGCTAGCAGCATCAATTTCAATGACATCTAGAGAACCTGAGCCATCTCTAGATAACTCAATACAAGATGCACATTTACCGCAAGGAGTATCGGTAGGACCTTCAGCACAGTTCAAACAACGAGCAAGGATTCTTGCAGAGGTAGTCTTACCGCAACCTCTAGGACCACTGAACAAATAAGCATGGTTCACTCGGTCGCTTCGCAGAGCAGCCATCAAAGGCACGGTAACTTGAGTCTGCCCAATGAGTTCTGAGAATGACTCTGGGCGATAACGACGATAAAGAGCTGTGGACACGTTTAGAGCCTAAACCTCTCGCCTGACAATGGGGTGAACTTGTGTAGAGACTCCCCGCACACCCATCAGAGCCCAGTTACCCTTGCTATCTTTCGATCCTGGGGGAGTTAGCCGAGGTGACGCCGCACGGGGAGTCCAGTCCTATTCTAAACCTTGAAAAAGGCCCCTATTTCCTTGCCTTCTTGGCCTGCTCCAAAGCGATGGCATCTGCAATCTGTTTGCGGGTTTCCTCAATCTTCTCCAGAGCTAGGGCCTGTCCACCTTCTTGATAGGCAACTGCGATGCTCGCTGCTATCCCTGGCGTTAGATCATCGAAGTTGACTGAAACTAAAACTGATGCCTTATCTCTGTTTGAAACAGCGATAGTCAAAGTGATGCCGTTATCCCCTGCTTCAAGATTTACTAACTTATCTAGGTCAAACTCTCGAACCACGTTATCTCCGGCGAAGACGATTCTCTGGTTTGTGTAGGTGGAAACTCCAACATCTATGGGAGTTGATTCTTCAGGGTTTCTTCTGCTCTTACCTGAGTAACCACCAACGTTAGCTCTAACATTGCCAAACACCGGAAGGCTAACTCCACCAAAGCCGCCTGAGCTTGTAGAACCACTACTTCTAAACTCTCTAAGCATGGTTTGCCCGACTCTGGCTACAACCACTTCGTCTTTCCTAGTTGCAAAGACGTAGTCATCTTCTTCAAAAGCTCCTTGAGCCATTCGAGCAAGAATTGCTTCTTGCTTGTGCAGGGAATCTAAAGCTTCTTTGTTTTTATCCCTAGATCTAAGGATCAGGAAGGTCACATAGGACGCTAGGAAAGCAAAGGTGAATACCATCAGCATGTATGCCGAGTTATCCCCTCGAGCTCTACCCTCTAGCCAAGTCCAAAGAGATCCAATAAACAATGCAGCCAGAACGATTAGCCAGTTCTGCTGTCTCTTAGACAAACCAAACATTTTTACTCCTTTTCCCTGATATCACCCTAGCCCTGCCTTCGGACATCCCAGTTCTCACTTGGCTCCAGATCAAGGTGGTTTCAGGTTCTTCTCAAGCAAACTAAACTAGACAAGTCCGAGATCCATCCCAGGAGAATTCGCCTAGTGGCCTATGGCGCCAGCTTGGAAAGTTGGTTGGGTGCAAGCCCTCGGGGGTTCGAATCCCCCATTCTCCGCCACTGGTAACTCATTGGGCCGATGCGGCGGTTCGCTAGTTTGAAGGGTTGTGTATGTCTGTTCGTGTTGTGGTGTCTTCTTTTCAGGATGCTGAGTTTGAGTTCGCGTCGACAGAAGCCGCCGAGCTGTGGGAGGCGTCGGGCTCACGTGTAGGGTTCACGTTCTATCTGGGGAATGCGGACGAGTTTGAAAGCATCTTCGGCGACGTCGACGATGAGGAAATCTGTGTTCGCGAACTTGATGCGGGTACGTTCACGTTCACGCGTTCGGGAGCTCTTGTGCGGATGTCAGCGTCAGTCGCTTTCGAGTGGGATCTGGCTTCGGACATATCGGTCGAACGTTTTAAGGAGTGGGTGGACGACGAGGGTGGCTGGTGCTGCCCGAGCGTGTATCCGATGAGTGAGGCGTCACTGTTGCGGATGCCTGTAGTCGTCTCTTTGCAGAGCTGAGCTCGGCTGTTGCGGGTGACCCCCATCAAATTACTTAAGTAGATTTCTCGCTGCATTCGTGAGTGAGTAACAAGCCCATTTGCCTCTCTGCGTTCTCTCAAGTAATCCATAATCGACCAAGGGCTTTAAGTGGTGGCTAACTGTACTTTGGGCTAGGCCGGTACCAGGCGTGAGATCGCAAACACAAGCTTCCCCGCCATCAACAGCCGCAACAGCCAATATGAGTCCAAGTCGGCTTCAAATACCCCAATCTTCGCCAAAGCAACCTCAACCCCGTCAATCCCAGGATTAGACGGGGTTGTCTATTTTCCTGGAATCCTCGAATTATTTGAACTAATGTTAACTACTTGACAATACAGTTGTTAAGTAGTTAACTAAGTTGCATGAATAGAAGTCGCATCACCTTTACCCTGAATGAACTTGTCTATGTCCTGAATTCGACTGCAGATCGGCTACTACGTGCGAATTTTGAACTGACTTATAGCCAGTTTCTTTTTCTGGTAACCCTTATGAGTCAAGACAAACCGACACCTAGTTATCTGGCCGAGTGTTTAGGCGTCTCGAGAGCTGCGGTAAGCCAGAGGCTCTCTTGGTTTCAAGAACGGAACCTAGTAAGGGTCTCAAGGGTGTTTGGAAACGAAAAAAACTTGTCCTTGGAGCTCACTCGCAAGGGAGAACTGTTGGCAACCCAGTCTGCTGACTTTTTGGAGAAAGAGTTCAGGATTCTTTTCGATGGAGGTTCTTCTGTTGATTTGGAAAAACTTGACAAGACATTGACACAGGTAAAGACACAACTAATCAAGAATGCGGAGTTAAGAAATGCAGCCTGAGAAACTTTTTGACCTGTCGCGCCTAAAGCACACCAAATCCCTGTTCTGGCTAGCGGTTACCTGCGTCGGCGTCGCGATTGCACTCATCCCTTTGTGGATTCTGGATTCCAGGCAACTTCTTGGGGTGTCTGTATGGGAAAAACCAATCAAGTTCTATATCTCTGTTGCGATTTTCTCCTTCACCTACTCTTGGCTTAGCTCATTCATAACTAGAGGTAGCCGCTGGGTAAAGCTCACTGGATTTGTTATCGCGGTATCCCTTGCTGTTGAGATTGTCCTTATCTTGTTCATGGCGAGCATTGGTGAAACTAGCCATTTCAATGTTTCAACTCCAACCGCCATCGCCATTTGGTCAATCATGGCGACCTTTATCTCAATTGTTCTTTTCTCAACAATCTTCATCAGCTTGATGATCATGTTTCAAAAGCAGCAGGAGTTTAATCTCAAGTTGGCACTTGCCTTAGGAAGCATCAACACTGCAGTTGGTATGGGGCTTGCTTACTTAATGACTTGGCCAACCGCCACCCAACTTGCTAACTACCAAGGGATAGCGGGAGCCCACGCAGTTGGAGTCTCCGATGGTGGCCCTGGTTTGCCATTTCTTGGCTGGAGCACAGTGGCCGGTGATTTGCGAGTTGGGCACTTCTTTGGACTGCACTCGATCCAGGTAGCGGCTATTCTGCTAGCCATATCCTTACTGTTGCCATTTGCATTCCGGATTCCCTTGATCGTCGTTGGCAACTTCACATGGCTAGGTTTCGTTGGACTTGTGACATGGCAATCCCTCAGAGCTGAACCATTCACATCCCCGAGTCAGCTAACGCTGACTGGATTCGGTGCGCTACTGGCCGTTACAGCTGTGAGCTTTACAGTTCTTGTAATTTGGAAACTAAGAAAGGAAAATAAATGAGCGACGAAGCAAGATGGATGCTGGCATTTGCCTTCATATCACTACCAACAATTGCATTTGGAGGATATTTCCTCCTCTCCATTCTCAAGAAGCAGGCAGGCACTGAGGATATCTCGAGCATTCAGCGGGAGTACTTCAAGGCAGGGCACGCTCACGCAGGAGTGCTGGTTATTCTTGCGATCATTGGCCAAATAGTTTTGGATTACTCACTCTTCAATGAAACATTGGTCTGGGCCATGCGAATTGGTTTGGTGGTTGCGCCCCTATTGATTTCAGGTGGATTCTTTGGTGGAGCACCGAAAAAGCCTGAGGCTCAACCTGGCGGGCTTGTCAGACTAATTCCTATCGGTGCAGTTGTCATGAGTCTGTCGACAATTGGTGTCGGGCTGAGCTTGCTTCTAACGATCTAGCCTCTAAGGCCAAGGCGTTTCAAATCCCCTATTCCCCTGGTCCCAAGCGGCATACCTGGTTTGCTTTTCTTGCTGATCACAACATGAGACTCATCCACTAGCAATCGCCAAATCCAAGGATTTACTTGCTCAGGCGTAGGTTCAGCACACATCAGGAAGGCGGCAGGGGCTCCGTTTCTAAGCACACCTCTAATCCAAGGTTTAGGAATACCAGTCTCATACTTTGGCGGGAATAGAGCATCTGCGTAACTCTGTGCCACTGAAGCAACTAGACCGCGCTGGTTGTCAGCAACATCCAACAACAGAAACTCACGGGCTAGATCATTTATCTCAATAAGCTCAAGTTCATTCTGCACACTTCGAATATAGAGTGGAAACTGAATAGCTTTGATGCGAAGGGAGATACGTGGGCAAGAAGTCAACGATGAGAGAAGTTCTCTCTAACCTAAAGTCATCGCCATCTAAGCAGAAAACCCGGAGACTTCCGCCAGGAATAAACG
>JBIJAB010000047.1:0-6769 GCA_044345975.1 Rhodoluna sp. | reverse complement strand
CAAAAGCTGAGCCAGACATCGAGATTCAGTTCTCTCCAGCTCGAGTAATCATGCAGGACTTCACTGGTGTTCCATGCATCGTGGACCTTGCAACAATGCGTGAAGCGGTAGCAACATTAGGTGGCGATCCAAAGAAGATCAATCCACTTTCGCCAGCCGAACTAGTAATCGACCACTCAGTTGTTATCGACGTTGCGGGTTCCCCTGATGCTTTTGAGCGCAACGTGGCTTATGAATACGAACGTAACGGTGAGAGATACCAGTTCCTTCGTTGGGGTCAGGGAGCCTTCAATAACTTCAAGGTTGTTCCTCCTGGCACAGGTATCGTTCACCAAGTCAACATCGAGTACCTCGCAAGAACTGTAATGACGCGTGAGCTTGATGGTGAAACTCTTGCTTACCCAGATTCATGTGTGGGAACTGACTCACACACGACAATGGTTAATGGCCTGGGTGTTCTTGGTTGGGGAGTTGGTGGCATTGAAGCTGAAGCCGCAATGCTAGGTCAACCAGTTTCAATGTTGATTCCTAAGGTTGTTGGTTTCAAGTTGAATGGTTCCATACCAGTTGGGGCAACTGCAACAGACGTTGTACTAACCATCACCGAGATGATGCGTAAGCACGGTGTTGTTGGCAAGTTCGTAGAGTTCTATGGTGAAGGTGTTTCAGCAGTTCCACTAGCAAACCGTGCGACCATCGGAAACATGAGCCCTGAGTTTGGTTCTACTGTGGCTATCTTCCCAATTGATGAAGTGACGATTGACTACTTACGCTCAACAGGTAGAACATCAGAAGAGATTGACCTTGTGGAGGCCTACAGCAAGGCTCAAGGTCTATGGCACGATGCCAAGAACGAAGCAGAGTACAGCGAATACATTGAGCTTGATCTATCAACCGTGGTTCCTTCCATTGCTGGACCAAAGCGCCCCCAGGACCGTATTGAACTTTCTAAAGCTAAAGAGAGCTTCGCTAAGGACATCAAGACTTATAGCCCACAGAGTTCCAATCCAACTCCTGTTGCTGGTGAAGACTATTCAATCGACAACGGCTATGTCGCTATTGCTTCGATTACTTCTTGCACTAACACCTCAAACCCTTCAGTGATGATGGCAGCAGGCCTTCTCGCTCGCAAAGCTGTTGCTAAGGGACTAAAGAGCAAGCCTTGGGTTAAGACATCTCTTGCACCTGGCTCAAAGGTCGTTACAGAGTACTTCGACAAGGCAGGGCTAACTGAAGACCTAAACGGTCTTGGTTTTGATCTCGTTGGTTACGGTTGTACAACCTGCATCGGTAACTCAGGTCCTCTAGATGCTGAGATTTCTGAAGCGGTCAACAAGCATGACCTAGCTGTGACAGCAGTTCTCTCTGGTAACAGAAACTTCGAAGGGCGTATCAACCCGGATGTCAAAATGAACTACCTGGCATCTCCACCTCTCGTAGTTGCTTATGCTCTTGCAGGAACCATGGATTTCGATTTTGAGAAAGAGTCTCTTGGTCAAGACCAAGATGGCAACGATGTTTTCCTAAAGGACATCTGGCCGACTCCTGACGAAGTTCAGGCAACTATTGATGCGACTATTGATTCAGAAATGTTCAATAGACAATACGCAGGAGTCTTTGAAGGCGACGAGCGTTGGAAATCTCTGCCAACACCAACTGGTGACACTTTCAGTTGGGATCCAAAGAGCACTTACGTCAGAAAGCCACCTTACTTCGAGGGCATGAGCATGACTCCAAGTGCTGTTGTAGATTTCCATAACGCAAGAGTGCTAGCCAAGCTAGGGGATTCTGTTACAACAGATCACATTAGCCCTGCAGGTTCTATCAAGGCAGATTCTCCTGCGGGAAAGTACTTGGCAGAAAACAACGTATCTCGAGTTGATTTCAACTCTTACGGTTCAAGAAGAGGTAACCACGAAGTAATGATTCGTGGAACTTTTGCAAACATCAGATTGCGTAACCAGTTGTTGAATGATGTTGAGGGTGGTTACACAAGAGACTTCACAACAGCTGAAGGAACTCAATCATTTATCTATGACGCATCATCCAACTACCAAGAACAGGACATCTCACTGGTCATCTTGGCTGGAAAAGAATACGGTTCAGGGTCTTCAAGAGACTGGGCGGCGAAGGGAACTGCTCTTCTTGGCGTAAAGGCAGTCATAGCTGAGAGCTTTGAGAGAATCCACCGCAGCAACCTTATTGGCATGGGAGTCCTTCCACTTCAATACCTACCTGGTCAAACGGCTGAATCACTAGGCCTAGACGGAACGGAATCCTTCTCTATCACAGGTGTAACTGAATTAAACAACGGCGTTACGCCTAAAACATTGCAGGTCGTCGCTAAACCAACTTCACACAGCCCTTCAGGCAAGTCAGAGATCTCGTTTGGCGTTGCACTTCGCATAGATACCCCTGGTGAAGCTGACTATTACAGACACGGCGGTATCTTGCAGTATGTGCTTAGAAGCTTGGTGGCTTAGTTGACAATTCTCGAATCCATTCACTCTCCAGATGATCTGAAGAAGCTAAGCTCTCCTCAGATGAAGGAGCTTGCTCAGGAGATTCGCGAGTACCTAATCGAGACCATCACTTCAACAGGAGGGCACCTCGGTCCAAACCTGGGTGTGGTCGAACTAACCCTAGCTATCCATAGAGTTTTTGATTCACCGAATGACAGCGTTATCTTCGATACAGGTCACCAGTCATATGTCCACAAGCTAGTAACTGGACGAACCGATCTCTCGAACATAAGAACCAAGGGTGGTGTCGCAGGATACCCGCAGCGTTCAGAATCAATCCACGATGTTGTCGAGTCTTCTCATGCTTCATCTTCTCTGTCATGGGCTGATGGAATCTCTAGAGCGTATCGACTAACTGGTCAAACTGAGCGGGCTGTCGTTGCTGTTATCGGTGACGGAGCACTAACCGGTGGTATGGCCTGGGAAGCTTTGAACAACATCACAGATGACAACGATAGAAACTTGGTCATCGTAGTTAATGACAACGGAAGATCATATGCTCCAACTATTGGTGGGTTAGCTAAGTATCTAAATGATTTCCGTACTGAATCTTTCTACAAGCGTGCGTATAGAGCCTCAAAGAAGTTCTTCTCATACTTCGGGCCTCTAGGAAGATTGGCTTACTCAACAATCCGCGGAGCAGGTAAGGGTCTTCTTGGCTCATTCACTCCAAAGAGTATGTTCCCTAATCTTGATTTGAAATATATCGGACCTATAGACGGCCATGATCAAGATGCAATGGAGCAGGCTCTCCGTCAAGCTAAGCAGTACGGTGCTCCAGTAATCGTGCATGCTATTACCCAAAAAGGCAGGGGATTCACTCTTGCTGAAGATGACATCAACGATCAGTTCCACGCTGTTGGACAGATTGACCCAAAGACTGGACAGTCACTTGAGTCTTCGTCAGGACAATCATGGACATCAGTTTTCGCAGATGAAGTTCTAGAGATCGCAAAGAAGAATGAGCGTGTAGTTGGTATCACTGGTGCGATGCTGATTCCAGTCGGTTTACACAAGTTTGCTGCTGAGTACCCTGGCAGAGTATTCGATGTTGGAATCGCTGAGCAGCATGCAGTTGCATCAAGTGCTGGATTAGCTTTCGGTGGATTACATCCAGTAGTTGCGATCTACGCAACATTCGCGAACCGTGCTTTCGATCAGATTCTGATGGATGTTGCACTTCACAATGCTGGAGTTACGTTTGTTTTGGACCGTGCAGGTGTCACTGGTCCTGATGGAGCATCTCACCACGGTATGTGGGATCTAGCTTTACTGCAGATTGTTCCTGGTATTGAAATCGCAGCACCAAGAGACGCAATTCGTCTCAGAGAAGAGTTGGCAGAAGCCATTGCCATCGAAGATTCACCTACCGTCCTTAGATTCCCTAAGGGAACTGCTCCAACTGAAATCAAGGAGATAAGACGTCTAGCTGACGGTGTTGATGTTCTTGCGGAGGCCCCATCCAAGGATGTTTTGATTGTTGCTGTTGGTGCGATGGCTACTGTGTCCTTGAAGGTCGCAGAACTTCTAGCAGCCCACGGAATTGGAGCGACAGTCATCGATCCTAGATGGGTTGTTCCTGTTCGTCAGAGCGTCCTTGACTTAGCCAAAGATCACAGATTAGTAGTCACCATTGAAGACGGTGTTCGCGTTGGTGGTATTGGAACAAGAATCAGACAGGATCTTAGAGCCGCTCAGATTGACACGGCACTCAACGAGCTTGGACTTCCTGACGAGTTCCTAGAGCATGCGTCCAGAAACGAAATCCTTGATCGTGTTGGTCTGAAGGCTCAAGACATTGCTCAAGAGATTGTTGCTCAGGTTCTCGGTTCTAGAGTTCCCCACGCCAAGCAAATAGACGAAGTCAACTCAGACTCAAGGAAGAACGTCTAGTTCTTCTTCCTTCTTCGCTGCTGTTGCAAGAGAAACTAAGAGGCCGTCTGCAACTGCATCAATCTGCCATTGCCTAGCCAAACGAGCCCTTAATGCTTCCTGAAGGGTTTCAATCGTCAGTGGTGCAGGTGGTTCAAAACAAAGTTGCTTTAGGGTCTCTGGGCTCAGGATGTTCTCTTGAGGAATTTCCAGTTCAGGAGACAAAGCCGCCAAGAACTCTTTGGAGGCAACAAGTCTTGCGTGAGCATCGGGAAACTTCTGGAGCCAGTTTCTATGGTTTGGAATCCCAGTAGGTTTTGGTCGGAGTTCTACAAGATTCTTTGTATTTGTTCCAACTTCAACAGCGTTCCACCAAGTGTCGATAAAGGTTCTACTAGCTCTGCCTGCGAACGATTTCAAGCTGGATAGTTCAGATCTACTCTTCGGAATATCCTTCACCACAGCAACAAGTGAAGAGTCAGGAACGAGCCTGCCTGGAGCAACATCTTTCTCCATTGCTAAGCCTTCTCTAGCCTCCCATAGGTGCTTAGCAATAGTCAGAGCTCTTTGATCTTTCACTTCGTGCAAACCAGTCATTGAACGCCATTTGTCAATCTTTGGTGCTTTAGCGACAGGGGATAGCAGGTAATCGAACTCGGCTTCTGCGATTTCCTTCTTGTTGTTGGTTTTTAAATCTTTTTCGACTTCACGCCAAAGTTGAAACAACACATCAACATCTAAAGCTGCGTAGTTCAACCAGTTAGCAGGAAGAGGTCTCTCACTCCAATCAACTGCAGAATGCTCCTTGGCGAGCTTTAGCTTGAGGTAGTGCTCTGTTAGGGTACCCAACGCGACTCTTGGTAGGCCAAGCAATCTAGCGGCTAGTTCAGTGTCTAGAATCCGGCTAGCTGTAAGCCCAAGTTCAGTTAGACAAGGCAGGTCTTGGGATGCCGCATGAATAATCCAAGGAAGACAGCCGAGGGTAGCCAGAAACTTCTTCCAGAGAACTTCGTCATAGTCAGCAACAGGATCTACGAGATAGATACAAGTGTCTTCAATTGCGATCTGCAGAAGGTAAGCACGTTGGCCGTATCTAAAACCACTGGCTCGCTCCGCATCAAGTGCAATCGGTAAACCGTTTCTGGAGAGTTCAACCAGAAGAGCTTCAAGACCTGCGTTGTCTTCAACTAAAGTGACAGGCAATCTTGGTTTATCTAAGAGAACGCTCTCTGGTTCGGTTGTTTCCGGTTGATCGGTCATTGATTTACGATTAGACGCGTTACGCCTTCGCCATCCATTCCAAATCCAGCCATTGAGGCAATGAGGTCCTGCCAAGCCGCTAAGTGTGGTCCTAGGTCATCATCAGTAGGTGACCAAGATGCTCTAATCTCAACTTCACTAGCACTAGGTTCATTGGCTAGTGAGCCCATACCTGTAGAGGACATCTTCGTCACAGTTCCAGCTTCGTTGCGATACTTAGCTCCGTGGTTACTTAGAGCTCGCTCAAGTTCAGACCACCAGTAATGAGCAACATCTTCTTCAATGCCTAGGTCATTCTCTAAAGGAGACTTGCCATAGGCAATCACACGCATGTTAGATCCCCAAACATCGAACTCCTTTGGGTCATGCAGGAAGACAATGCGTCCAACACCACGGTTCATTGGAGTGTCAGCAGGATTAGGAGCTTGAGCGGCAAATGCCAAAGCCCAAGGAGCAATCTGTTCTGGTGCTGGAATCTGTAAGGTTTCTAATTCCGAGCGTAAAACTGGCTGGGCAAGCGAAAGTGCTGCTGCGGCGAACTGGGCAGGAGCAGCTGAATCAAGCTTGTAGAAAGACATCTGTTCTAGGCTAAATGCGGAGGGCAACTCTCTGCCCCTGCCACGCCGCAAAGGATTAGCAATGATTGTCTACTTGAAGGTCCTCATCGCAGCTCTTCGACTCATGAAGATGACTGGTCCTATCAAGGCAGAACTAAAGGTTGTTGAGGTTGCGAGACGAGACGATCACACAGTCATTTACGTGCCAGGCAAGCTAGAAAGTCAGACTCTAGGCCCTCAAAGTCTGTTCTGGAGCTCTAGGGCAGGCCATGCAGAAGTCCAAGTTGCCACTGATATGTCAGCTGAGGGAAAGATAGCACTGCGGGTTGTAAGGCTGTTCAAGGGGTCAATACCAAAGCCAGGAGACTATGTTTCTTTGTCTGGCTGGCTTGGTGAGCATCCCAAGCACTTTGGGTTCGGTCAAGAGCACGAAGAGGTTCTCATGCCGAACAAGACCAAAGCTTGGTTCTTCAGTGGACAGAGCACTAAGTGGGTCATCCACGTTCATGGTCGCAGAGCAGGTATGGGAGAAACACTTCGCAATGTGAGTCAGTTTTC
>JBIJAB010000046.1:0-6781 GCA_044345975.1 Rhodoluna sp. | reverse complement strand
ATAGATGTTGCTCGACCTGCTCAAGGCATAAACGTAGGCAACCCTCACCTTGTTGTTGCTCTTGCTTCAACAGAAGAGCTGGATGCTTTGGATCTTTCTGTCTCACCAGTGATGAACCCTGCTCCTGAGTATGGTGCAAACATTGAGTTTGTAGTGCCTGCTGACCCGATGGTAACTAATGGTGTTGGCAAGATCTCCATGAGAGTCTTCGAGAGAGGAGTTGGTGAAACTCTTTCCTGCGGAACTGGAATAGTCGCAGCAGCGCTGGCTACAAGATTATGGGCTGGTGCAGATGCTCCAAACCAGTGGACTGTAGAAGTTCCAGGTGGAACTCTTGGAGTGCGAATGTTTGCAACCGAAGAAGGTGAACACGTAGGGCTTAGTGGCCCTGCAGAACTATCTTTTGATGGAGTTCTAGAGCTTTAGAGTCTAGAAACTTTTAGGACTCTAAAAGTTTTTGAAGTGTCCACTCTTGTACTTTCAAATTCTGGAGTGAATTTTTCCATGAGCCACTTATGCAAACTGTCTGAACCTAGATTCTTCTGAACTACTAAGCGGGCAGTTCCTCCTGAGACAAGTTTGTTCAACCAAAGTTCGAGAATCTCGTGAAGAACAACTTTTCCAACTCTGATTGGGGGATTAGACCAGATTTCATCGAACAGAATATCTTTTGGAACTTCTTCAGGCTTACAAACAATGATGTTAGAGATACCCAACTTTTCTGCATTCATTCTTGTAAGTTCTAAGCTTCGTTCATTTACATCGATTGCGTAAATAGTTGCCTTTGGTGAATGCAGGGCAAGAGCCAAAGCAATGGGGCCCCAACCGCATCCAATGTCTAAGAAGTTACCTGACGGATTAGCGCTTCCAATGTGAGTCAATAGAACCTGAGTTCCCTGATCAATGTGCTCGGGGCTAAATATGCCTCCCGCAGTAAGAACCTTTGTTTTGTTGCCATTCAGGTTCACTGTGATTTCGCGTGTGACCAACGGCCCTTCAGGTGATGAGGCGAAGTAGTGATTATCGGACACGAAACACACACTACTCCTACACAGGTAGTCTTAAAAGCGAAATGACTTCAAAAGACATCGACAACTTCGAAGAGTCCGAAGGCCTTGCCAATTCGGAGGAAACTAACTCTGCCATTGAGCGCATCCTGAGAAGAGACCAGCGAGCTCAAGCCCTAGGTCTAAGTGATGACCAACAGTCAAATGAGTTTGATGGTGACCAGCAGGACCTTCTCGATAGAGCAGCCCTTGCCAGAGTTCCTGGTCTTTCCACCCAGATGCAGGACATTACTGAGGTTGAGTATCGTGATCTTCAGTTGGAGCGAGTAGTGCTTATTGGAATCTGGGGAGAAAACACTCTCAAGGATGCCGAGAACTCGCTAAGAGAGCTAGCAGCCCTGACTGAAACAGCAGGAGCTGAAGTCTTGGATGGATTACTCCAGCGTCGCTATCACCCTGATCCAGCAACATTCTTAGGCAAGGGTAAAGCCATAGAGCTCCATGATTTGGTTAAGGCCATTGGTGCTGACACTGTCATTGCTGATACAGAGCTTTCTCCTTCACAGAGAAGAGCGTTGGAAGACGTTGTCAAGGTCAAGGTAATCGATAGAACAGCAATTATTCTTGAAATCTTTGCTCAGCACGCCAAGAGCCGTGAGGGTAAGGCTCAGGTCGAACTTGCTCAGCTCGAGTATTTACTTCCTCGTCTTCGTGGTTGGGGTGAGTCTATGTCTCGTCAAGCTGGTGGTCGTGCAGCTGGTGGTGAAGGCATTGGTTCTAGAGGTCCTGGTGAAACCAAGATTGAGTTAGACCGAAGAAGAATCAACACCAGAATGGCGAAGCTGCGTAAGCAGATTGCAGGGATGAAGCCAGCTCGAGAAACTAAGAGATCTTACCGCAAGCGCTACGAAGTTCCATCTGTTGCAATCGCTGGGTATACAAACGCTGGCAAGTCCTCACTATTAAACAGGCTCACATCTGCAGGTGTTCTTGTGCAGAATGCTTTGTTCGCAACGCTTGATCCGACAGTTAGGCAAACTCGCACTCCAGACGGCCGTGAATACACTCTGTCCGACACGGTTGGGTTTGTTAGAAACTTACCCCACCAACTCGTGGAAGCCTTCAGATCGACTCTTGAGGAGATTGCCGATAGCAATCTGATTTTGCATGTTGTTGATGCATCACATGTTGACCCAGGTGCTCAGATTGCAACTGTTCGACAGGTCATTGGTGAAGTTGACGCAAGAGACATTCCAGAACTAATTGTTTTCAATAAATCAGATTTGGTGGATGAAGGAACTCTGCTCGCTCTGCGTGGGCTTGAACCCAATTCAGTTTTTGTTTCATCGAGGACAGGCGAAGGTTTCGATGAGCTGCAGTTAGCGATAGCTGCTCGACTGCCAAAACCTAACGTGGCCGTGAGAGTTCTAATTCCTTATAACAGGGGAGACCTGGTCTCAAGATTGCACCTGAATTCTCAGATTAACAAAATCGAGTACCAGGAAACTGGAACCTTCGTTGACGCTTTGGTCCGACCTGACATCGCCAGCGAGTTGGAACAGTTTAAGGTTTAGACCTTACGTAGAACAGTTACTACGATTCCCATGATTTCAGCATGAGTTCCATCAATAGGTTCGTAGTTTCTGTTTTGAGGCAATAGCCAAATTTGCCCATCTCGGTTCTTGAAAGTCTTCACAGTTGCTTCGCCATCTAAGAGGGCGGCAACAATCTCACCGTTGTTTGCGGTCTTTTGCTGACGGACAACAACCCAGTCGCCATCGCAAATAGCTGCTTCTTCCATTGAAGGACCTTTGACCTTAAGCATAAAAAGCTCGCCTGAACCAACTAGGGATTTAGGTAGTGGAAAAATCTCTTCAACGTTCTGATCCGCTGTAATCGGATAACCCGCTGCAATGCTTCCAACCATCGGAACCATTGCTGTTGCAGCCATTGGGATACTGCTATCAGCTTCGAGGCTTGTGGCATCATCCCAGCCTTCAGGGGCGATTAGGACCTCGACGTTACGAGACAAATTGTCCTGGCGCCTGATGTAGCCCTTTTTCTCGAGGTTCTCGAGCTGGTAGGAGACGCTCGCCACCGAACTAAGGCCAACACCTTCTGCAATCTCGCGCATTGAAGGAACAATGCCCGATCTAGCCTTGCTCTGCATGATTACTTGCAGGATTGCCTTCTGTGTCTCGGTCAATGAATCACTGCTCTTGCGTGTCACGATGTGCCTTTCTGCCCTAGATCTAGCTGTTCTAGAGCCGTGTCGGTGGTTGCCTGTTGTATCTCTTCTAAGGCAACTACCTTGAATGTATTTGAAATCTATCAAATAATCAAACACATTTTCGAAAAAAAGACGAATATTCTTGACTTTTTTCGAATAAAGGTCGTAATCTTGTTCGTATTAGAACAAATGTTCGGAGAAAGGTTCCAAATGTCAGCTCAGATAATCGAGTTCCCGATGAATAGAGTTCGCCCTGCCCAGCAGGACATTAGACCAACAGCCGCTCGCTCCAATAGGGCCATAACAGCTCCAGCTGTAACCTATGTCTCTCGTCCAGTGGCAATTGCAAGGGCAGTCATGGGCTGGGCTTTGATTCTGATTATCGCAGTGGCACTGCTTCTTGGAGTAGGCAAGCAGATTCAATCAGCTCAGGCAACAGGAGCTGAAGTAAGTGCCTCCGAAGTAGTCAAGTTTGAATACGTAACAATCATGACTGGAGACAGTCTTTGGGCACTAGCCGAAAAGTATGCTCCAGAACGCGACCCTCGCGACTTCATCGCAGAGATTGTCGCCCTAAACAACTTGAGCGATTCTGTAGTTGATGCAGGGATGAGATTAGCTCTACCAATCAACTAACCAATTTCCTGTTGAGGTTAGTAACCTTGACCAATGACTGAGTTAAATGATCTACCAATAAGAGACAGCCTGCGTGGCAGAACTCCGTATGGTGCGCCTCAGTTGCATGTACCTATCGCACTAAACGTAAATGAAAATACTCACGAGATTTCAGAGGACATTCTTCTTGATGTCATAAGAAAGATTGCAGAATCCCTAAAGGACATTAACAGATATCCAGATCGTGAGTTCACCGCTCTCCGTGAATTACTTTCCGCTTACCTTGGTCACGGAATAAATGCCAACAACGTTTGGGCTGCGAATGGATCTAATGAGATTTTGCAGCAACTTTTCATGGCATTTGGTGGACCAGGTCGCAAGGCTTTGAGTTTTAGTCCGACATACAGCATGTATTCACTGATTGCTCAGTCCACTGACACTCATTATGTTGAGGTTCCTCGTCTTGAGCGTTACGAAATCGATGTTGATTTGGTTACCGCCGCAATCAAGGAACACCAGCCGGAAATCATTTTGATTTGCTCACCCAATAACCCAACGGGAACTCCTGTTTCTTTGGAAGTAATTGAATCTGCATACAACGCAACCGAGGGCATCTTGCTGGTAGATGAGGCCTATTCAGAGTTTTCTCTAAATGAAAACAGTGCTCTTTCTCTTCTCGAGGGAAGGCCACGCCTTGTTGTAAGTCGAACAATGTCTAAAGCTTTTGCTTTTGCTGGAGCGAGATTGGGTTACCTTGCCGCAGATGCAGCTATTTGCGATGCAATGAGATTGGTTAGATTGCCTTATCACCTAAGTGCTCTTACTCAGGCTGCAGCTGAGGCTGCTTTGACTCACAGCAAGCAGATGCTCGCTACGGTTGCTGACATCAGGGATCAGCGAGACAGGCTGTATGTGGCAATGCAAGATCTTGGACTTGATCCATACAGAAGCGATGCAAACTTTGTGCTTGTGGGCGGTATTCCAAACCCAAAGAAGACATGGCAGGACCTTTTGGAGAGGGGAATCCTGGTTAGGGACATCGGTATACCTAACACACTAAGAATTACCGCAGGTACTGAGGCTGAGACAACTGCTGTCATCGCTGCTCTTACCGATCTTCTAGGCGCGAAGTAGAATTGGCTTAATTGCCGCTGAAGTCAAGTTACTCACAAATCAAATTTGAAAGGCAATAACCATGAACAGAGTTGCAGCTATTGAAAGAAAGACCAGCGAGTCTCAAGTCAAACTAAGTCTGAATCTAGATGGCACCGGGCAGTCCAACATCTCCACATCAGTTCCATTCTTTGATCACTTGCTAACTGCTTTTTCTAAGCACTCGATGATTGATTTGAATGTTGAATCAAGTGGAGATACAGACATCGACATTCACCACACTGTCGAAGACACTGCCATCGTTTTGGGGCAAGCCATTAAGCAAGCTTTGGGCGATAAGAATTCGATTTCAAGATTCGGAGATGCAACTGTTCCACTAGATGAGGCTCTAGTTAGAGCTGTAGTGGATCTATCAGGTAGACCTTTTCTTTCACACACTGGAGAGCCTGCCGGATTTGAAATGCACCTGATCGGAGGGCACTTCACAGGTTCAATGGTGCGTCACGTTTTTGAAGCTATCTGCCTAAACGCAGATATGACTGTGCACATCAATGTTCTAGATGGCAGAGACCCTCACCACATTGCAGAAACAGAGTTCAAGGCATTTGCTAGAGCATTGCGTAAGGCAGTCGAGAAGGATCCACGTGCGGTGGGCATTCCATCAACTAAGGGAACTTTGTGATCAGTCCCAAAATCGTTGTTCTAGATTTCGGTAGCGGCAACATTCACTCAGTTATGAGCGCTTTTGAAGAAGTGGGTGCAAACGTTGAACTCACTTCAGATAGAAGCAAAGCCATTGCCGCTGATGGCCTTGTAATACCTGGGGTTGGAGCTTTCGCAACAGTGATGGATCAACTAAAGGCAGTTGGAGCACCAAGCGTTATCGACCAGCGTCTGTCTGCAGGTAAAGCCGTCTTTGGTATTTGCGTTGGCTTACAAGTGATGTTTGAAACCGGCACTGAGCACGATATTGAAACTGAAGGTTTGGGGCAGTGGCCAGGTTCAGTAACCAAACTTGATTCGCCGACACTTCCACACATAGGTTGGAATGACGTTGAAGTTCCTGCTGGCTCAAATCTTTTTGAAGGAATTTCAGAAGAACAGTTTTACTTTGTTCATTCTTACGGTGCACCTTCTTTTGTTCTTGAAGATGAGACACCTTTTGAGAAGCCAATTGTTTCTTGGTCAGAGTATGGCTCTAGATTTGTTGCAGCTGTTGAGAACGGTCCGTTGTCTGCAACGCAGTTTCACCCAGAGAAATCTGGCAAGGCAGGACTTACTCTTTTGAGTAACTGGATAAAGACTCTGTAAAGGAAATCGTTTTGAGCAATCGTCTAATACTTTTACCAGCAGTTGATGTTGCCGATGGCAAAGCTGTAAGACTTAGCCAGGGAGTTGCAGGAAGTGAAACTGACTATGGTTCACCACTTGATGCCGCCAGAGTGTTTATCGATGCTGGAGCTGAATGGATTCACCTGGTTGATCTTGATGCCGCCTTCTCTCGCGGGGAAAACAGAGACATCATTCGCGAAGTTGTTGCAAATAGCAAAGAAGTGAAGATTGAACTAAGTGGAGGTATCAGAGATACCCAATCTTTAGAGGCCGCGCTATCAGCAGGTGCTGAGCGAGTAAACCTTGGAACTGCTGCGTTAGAAAACCCTGATTGGACTGCGGAAGTCATTGCCAAGTATGGCGACAAGATTGCTGTTGGCCTTGATATTAGAGGCACCACGTTAGCTGCTAGGGGGTGGACTGAAGACGGGGGAGATCTATTTGAAGTGCTCGAGAGATTAGAGCAAGCGGGCTGTCCTCGATA
>JBIJAB010000045.1:0-6788 GCA_044345975.1 Rhodoluna sp. | reverse complement strand
TAGAAACCTTCGACGGTGATACCCATGCTGCGGGCAGTACCAGCGATGATCTTTGCTGCTGCTTCAACGTCATTGGCGTTGAGGTCAGACATCTTGGTCTCGGCGATCTTTAGAACCTGTTCGCGAGTAAGTTTTGCTACCTTCACGGTGTGAGGAGTAGATGAACCCTTAGCAACTCCAGCTGCCTTCTTGATTAGCTCAGCTGCTGGTGGAGTCTTCAGGATGAATGTGAATGAACGGTCTTCATACACGGTGATCTCTACTGGAACAACGTTTCCACGCTGGTCTGCAGTTGCATTGTTGTATGCAGTACAGAATTCCATGATGTTCACACCATGCTGACCAAGAGCTGGACCAATCGGTGGAGCTGGGTTAGCTGCTCCCGCTTGGATCTGCAGCTTGATCATGCCGGTTACTTTTTTCTTCGGTGCCATTTGTTAGTTTCCTTTGGTTTTAGGTTTGTAAATCTTTAGACGAGAGCTGAGACCTGGTCGAAGGCAAGTTCAACAGGAGTTTCACGTTCGAACAATGAAACCAGAACAATAAGCTTGCCGCTTTCTGGTTTGATTTCGCTGATGGTTCCAGGAAGTCCAGCGAAGGAACCTTCCTTGATCATGATGCTTTCGCCAAGTGTGTAGTTGACGTTAACAGGGATTGACTTCGCCTTACCCTTAGCTCCACCCTTGACTGCAGCCTTAGCAGCTGCTTCTTCAGGAAGAACGTAAAGAGTCTTTAGCATCTCAAATGCTTCTTGAGGACGCAATGGGCTTGGGTATTCGCTGTGACCCACGAAGCCAGTAACCGCAGGGGTTCCACGAACTAGAGACCATGAGTCTTCGTTCATGTCCATGCGTACTAGTACGTAACCTGGGATACGAACCTTGGTAACAAGCTTTCTCTGACCGTTCTTGATTTCAATGGATTCTTCCATTGGAACTTCGATCTGGTAAATAGCGTCTCCACCAACGATTGAAAGCATACGGTTTTCAATGTTCTGCTTTACACGCTTCTCGTAACCTGCGTATGAGTGGATGATGAACCACTTGCCTGGCATCTCGCGAAGTTCCTTCTTGAATGCAGCGTATGGGTCTTCGTCTTCTGCAACTGCTGCTTCGTGAATGTCTTGTGCTGCTGCAGTTTCAGATTCTGCTGCTACTTCAACATCGGACTCAACGTGCATAGCTTGCTCCTCAGCTGATACATCATCAGCGTTGGTGTCATCAATGTAGGCAGGGTCAGTTTCAGCGTAGTCAGATGATTCAACCTCTAGGTTGATCTCTTCTGGCTGGTTCTGCTCTGATTCGAAATCGGTCACGAGTTTCCTTAGTTAGTTGTTGCTAAAAATTAGTTGGTGGTATCGAAAGCTGTGTAAAGCCAGATGACTCCCTGGCCGAATACAAAGTCAAAACCAAAGATCATAACCATGACTACAACTACGAAACCTAGAACAACTCCGGTGTAGTTACGTAGCTCATTGAAGGTTGGCTTGTTTACTTTGCGAAGCTCTGCAATAACCTGCTGAATGAAAAGAATGATGCGACCAATAGGTCCACGTGCAGCAGCTCGATTAGCCTTTGACTTTTCAACTAAGTCTTCAGATGTCTGCTCTAGTTCTTCTGACATTTCTCTTCCTTCAGTTAGTGCTGTTGTTACTTTTCAATATCACAGCTGTGACATTGCTTGCAGGGCAGACAGGACTCGAACCTGCAACCTGCGGTTTTGGAGACCGCTGCTCTACCAATTGAGCCACTGCCCTTTACTTCAGTGCGCTTCCTCGGCAAATAGGCACACTAATAGATTGATATCTAAAATGATTAAATTTGCCAGATTAGGCTTGGGGCAGTTGTCAAACTACCTCTACCGAGTTTAGCCCTGAGAGCCTCTAAATGCAAAGGGCGATCCTGGTTCTTGTGTAGGTAATGCATATGCATTACCATATCGGCATGGACGAAAACGAACTCGAATCAAGCCTCACCGATCGCTACCAAACAACAGTCCCAGCGAGGATAAGAAAAGCCCTAGGTCTCAACAAAAGGGACAAGCTGGAGTGGATAATGGACGAGTCTGGGGGTATACGCGTGGGTAAGAAGGCAGCAGAGACAGAGCACTTTGACCCGGTATTTGATCAGTGGCTGGACTTTCTTGAGAGAGACATGCTTGAACATCCCGAACGCCTAATCCCCTTGGACGCTAAATGGTACGAAGACATGGTCTTCGAATTATCGGGAGAAAAGGGTGTTGGCGTTCCTGGATTCCCGCCTACTTTGGCCGAATTCAAGGCCCAGCCATTGCCCTTCGACATAAATGAGGCGTTGCCCGAAGACGAGGAACTCTAAATGCCCACGACGGAATGGTCGTTGCTTGCCCACCCAGCATTTATGACTCAACTTGAAATCTCGAGACAGAAAATGGCCCATGCGAAGGCTAAAGCTGGAGTCAGTTGGATAAGTCATTCGGACGTAAAACGCCATTTCACTCTAACTCGCATGATTACGGATGTTATCCCACAAAATCCCTCCTCAGCCGACTTTCGATTAGGGAACACCCTTGGACAAAAATACCGACTTTGGTTTAGGGCTAAGTTTTTACAGCAATACAGAATCTTCTTTAGGTATAGCAGCATTAGAAACATCATTGTGTATGCGTGGGTAAATGATCCAGCGACTTTGCGTGCCTATGGATCAAGAACAGATGCGTATCAAGTCTTCAGAAAAATGTTGGAATCTGGCAAAGTACCGAACAACTGGGATGAACTAGTTGCCGAGTCTAAAAGAATTAGCTAAACAGTTTCTTTAGTCTCTGGATACCTTCAAGAAGTTGAGCATCACCTAGAGCATAAGAAAGTCTTACGTAACCAGAAGGCCCGAAAGCTTCTCCTGGCACAAGAGCGACTTCAGCTGCATCAAGCATGTAATCACAAAGTTCAAGTGAAGTTTCAATTCTCTTGCCGCCCCACTCTTTACCAAGTAGTCCAGTCACATCAGAGTAAACATAGAAAGCACCCTGTGGCTTTGGTGCTACCCAACCTGAGATCTTGTTTAGTTCATCAACTGCGACAATTCTTCTTCTATCAAAAGCATCACGCATTGCTAGAACTTCATCTTGAGGGCCAGTTAGGGCAGCTATTGCTGCTCGCTGGCTGATGTTAGAAACGTTTGATGAAAGGTGTGACTGAAGATTAGCTGCTGCCTTCATTGCATCAAGAGGTCCTGCCATCCATCCAAGTCTCCAGCCAGTCATGGCGTAAGTCTTAGCAACACCATTAACCATGATGGTTCTATCAATAAGTTCAGGAACTACTTCAGTGATTGAGTAAGCCTTCAAACCGTCATAGGTAAGGTTCTGATAAATCTCATCAGTGATAATCCATAGGCCATTCTCGTAAGCCCACTTACCAATGGCTTCAACTTCTTCACGTGAGTGAACTGAACCAGTTGGGTTTGATGGAGAAACAAATAGGAGAACCTTTGTTCTTGGTGTTCTAGCTTTTTCAAGTTGATCAACAGTTACAAGATAGTTCTGCTCGCTACCTGAGAAGATTTCAACTGGCACTCCACCGGCAAGGTGAATAGCTTCAGGGTAAGTTGTCCAGAACGGTGTTGGAACTAGAACTTCATCACCTGGATCAAGCAAAGTCGCAAATGCTTGATAAACAGCTTGCTTACCACCATTAGTGACAACTACCTGAGCTGCTGTTACTTCAGTTCCTGAATCAATCTTTGTTTTGTGAGCAATAGCCTCACGAAGTTCTGGAAGACCTACCGCTGGCGTGTAACGGTGGTTCTTAGGATCTCTAGCTGCGAGAACTGCTGCTTCAACAATGTGTTGAGGTGTTGGGAAGTCAGGTTCACCTGCTGCATAAGAAATGACTGGCTTACCAGCTGCTTGCAAAGCCTTGGCTTTGCCATCAACTTTTAGAGTGGCTGACTCAGCAATAGAGCCAATTCGATGAGAGATTCTAGGGAATTCGTTCATACCTTCAGCCTACCCAAGGTAGTTGTTCGTATTATCGATTAAGGGCACTAGCCTTAACCTTTGAGGAGCCCAAATGAAAAAACTGTTCGTATTACTGCTAACTGCAGCCGTATTCACATCCACACTCTCTGCAGCAGGTGCTAGCACTCCTGCCATCTCTAACGTCGAGAGAATACTTGTGGCAAAAATCAATGGAGTCGCAGGATTCTCAGAAACGATTCCTTTGCCTGGGGATAGAAACCTTGTCTCGTGGTCAGAAGAGAGAGCCAATGGCGTGTTCTGGCTAAAGACAAGGCTCCTTGATTCAAAGAATAGATTCAGCAAGGTAATCACTCTAAACAAGGCGGCTGCTCACTCACCTTTTTACAACGACACAGCACCAAGGGTTGTAGCCAACAAAAAAGGTCAGCTGTTTGCCGCTTGGATTAAGCGAACAGTAAAGGGCACTGTTACAACCGATCAAATTCTTGGTCGTACTTCAAAGAATGGAACCACTTGGTCTAAAGAGTTTGCAGTTACCAAGCCTCTTAGAGTAACTGGTAGAAATTGTGAAGATTTTTCTACAGCCAACTGTGGATATTCTGATTTCAAGATTGCCGTTGATGAATCAGGCAGGCTTGCCGTCATGGTTGGATCCTCGAGTGCCCTCAGGAAAATTGATTTCCGTGTGGCTGCGACTAAAAACAGCGCCAAGTGGCCAAACCTCAAGTTTCTTGGAACAGTACGTGATCAACGTGAAAGTGAAATAGTTGGTTTGGCGGCTGGATTTGCTGTTAGCTACATGGATTACACCGGAGAATCTTGTGCAAGCAGAGTTGCACTATTCAATCCAAAAACTTCTAAATGGACTAACACTCTTACCGCCCAGAACATAACAATCAACACTGTTGTTTATTCCAGATGGATTCAAAGAGATGCAAACACACTGTCAATCGTTTTCAACTCTGAAATTGAGCGGGGCGGAATAGGAATTAGAAATTACAACCTCAAGACCAACAAGTGGAGTGGTTCTGTTAGAACACTTGTGCCATCTGAGGAAAAAGTAGTCTTCCAAAGATTTGAAGTAGCTGCCAGAGGCGCAACTGTAATGATTGCTTACACGACATACAATCAAGACTCTGGAGTAACCCAAAATCGAATGGTTCTGCTCAGATCAAAAACAGCAAGCCCTCAAACTCTCCCGCTAGATCCAAGTCCAGATGGAGCTTTTCCTAAACTCGCTGGATTCAGAAGCTCAGGCATTGGTGTTGCAGTTTTTTATGAGTACAGCAATCCAACATCTCTGGCTCAATTTACTCCTGCTGCGGCCCCGATGTTTATTCCTGGATCTTCAGACAATCCGTTCTTCCCTGACATTTCTATTGGCGCTAAAGATATGCTCTACGCTCTTGAGCTTCACGGTCCCGAAAACGACCTCTCTTTGACGTTAGTCAAGGGAAAACTGAACTAGGTGCAGATTGCATTAACCGGTTTCTTAACCGGGCTTTCACTGATTGTTGCTATTGGGGCGCAGAACGCTTTCGTTCTTCGGCAAGGGCTTCTCAAGAAGCACGTGTTACCCATAGTTCTGATCTGCGCATTTAGCGATGCAACTCTAATTGTTCTAGGGGTATTGGGTCTTGGCTCATTGATTTCTGTGCTGCCTTGGATTCTAGAAGTTATTAGATGGGTAGGTGTTGCCTTCCTAGTTTGGTACGGGTCAACTTCACTTAGAAGATTCATGAAGAATGAATCACTAAAGGCTGCTGAAGCGGGATCAGGGGCTCTAAAGCAAACTGTGCTCACTGTTCTTGCTCTTACTTACCTAAATCCTCACGTATACCTGGACACCGTCATCTTTATTGGCTCCATCGCCAACCAGTTCAAAGAGGACAAGTGGATGTTTGTAATAGGTGCAGTTACAGCAAGTTTTGTCTGGTTCTTCAGCTTAGGTTTCGGAGCAAAGAAGGCATCGGTTCTAGTTAGCAAGCCAATGTTCTGGAAGATACTCGATATCTTTATTGCTGCTGTGATGTTTAGCTTGGCGATAACGCTGGCTGTTGCAGACCTGAGTTAGAAACCGATCAGGTTTGGTTCCGGCTCTAGGTTGATGCCGAACTTATTAGAAACCTGAGTTTGAATGAATCTGGCTAGTTCAACTACTTCTTCCCCAGTTGCATCTCCCCTATTTGTAATAGCAAGAGCGTGCTTAGAAGAAATGGCTGCCTTAGAACCAGGCAAGTTAAATCCTTTGTGAATACCTGAGTTTTCAATTAGCCAAGCTGCACTGAGTTTCACAGTCAATCCATCGTCTGCTTCTGTTGGCCACTGTGGTGCATCCAAAGGCAGGGCCTTAGCAAAGCTTTCAGAAACTATTGGGTTGGTGAAGAAAGATCCACATGACCAAGTGTCGTGATCTTTATCGTCTAGCACCATTCCTTTAGACGCCCGCTGACCGATTACTTCTTCAACTCGTGCTTCTAGTAGTTCACTGTGTGCTGCTGGGAGATCTGTAAAGAATTGGAATTCAACCCAGGTAACGATTCCTCGTTTGCCTCTTTTGAAAATGCTGTCACGATAACCAAACTGGCAATCACTCTTAGTCATGATTTCAATTTCACCGGTTGCATAATCTAGAAACTCAAGTGAGTGCAAAGTTAGTGACAACTCTTGACCGTATGCACCAATGTTTTGAATAGGTGCTGCACCAACGGTTCCAGGGATCCCAGCAAGTGATTCGATTCCTGCCAAACCTTCTTTAGCTGCGTGAATGACAAAGTCATTCCAGTTCTCTCCTGCTTGAACTCTAAGGCGACCTTGTCCTTTGTATTCAA
>JBIJAB010000044.1:0-6893 GCA_044345975.1 Rhodoluna sp. | reverse complement strand
CAAAGTTCTTCACTTCGTAGGGTCCTACTGTGAATTCTCGGTAGCCATCGGTGCCATCTGCGGTTGTGTATTTGATAGCAAAAGTGATCGCTTCATCGTCTGAGTTGGCAAAAGCACCCACAAAACCTGAGTTTCCAGCTTCATCCTGAAGGGAAATGAGGTTTCTAGCCTTTAGTTTGCCTATGTCTGCCTGAGAACCATCGCTAGGTGCGTAGTAGTCAAGAGAGGCTACTGGTGAGAAGAAGTTGCAGCCTGCAGTTGATAGAACTGTGGCGATTGCGATGGTTGATGCTAAAAGAGCTCTACGAAGTAGCAATTTTCCTCCTGATGAATGCTCTTATATTCTATCTGCTGAAAAAATCGAACCTGTGGTAAACTGGGGGTTTGCGAAGGGAAAGCTATCCATGGAATTCAAAAAGGGATTGACAGTTGTCTACCCGCACCACGGAGCCGCCGAGATTCTTGAAGTTGCTAAGAAAGAGTTCCGCGGTGAGAAGAAGCTATACCTGAAACTCAAGGTAGAAGCAGGAGATCTGACTATCTGGGTACCAGCAGAAACTGCTGAATCTGAGGTTGGAGTTAGAGACGTCATTGATGCCAAGGGTGTCAAGAAGGTTGAAGCCAAGCTCAAGGAAGAGTTCATCGAAGAGCCAACCAACTGGTCTAGAAGATTCAAGGCCAACCAGGAAAAGCTTGCATCTGGAGACGTTATGAAGGTCTCTGAGATTGTTCGTGACCTTTGGAGACGTCAGCAGGACCGCGGTCTTTCAGCCGGTGAAAAGCGTATGTTGGCTAAGGCCATGCAGATTCTAGTTTCAGAGCTAGCACTTGCTCTAAAGACTGATGATGCAGGTGCTGAGGCACACATTCTCAAGGTTCTGGCTAAGGGAGCTAAATAGAGCTCAAGAGCTCACTGCCCAACTAGGAGGCACCAGATGAGTGAAATAGCTGTCATTCTTGTTGCCGCTGGCGATGGAAGCAGATTACAAGCAGGTATCCCTAAAGCCTTAGTCAAAATATCTGAAAAGACTCTTTTAGAGCATGCTCTAGAAAACATTCTAGAAATCAATGGCCTTATCCAAGTCGTCGTTGCCTCTCACGAAGATCGAGTTGAAGAGTTTGCAACTATAGCTAGAGCATTCGCAGGGGAGAGAGTTGACTTAGCCTTCACCCCAGGTGGTTTATCTAGACAGGGTTCAATCGCGAATGCATTGCAAGAGGTTTCACCTCAAGCAAAAGTGGTTTTGATTCATGATGCAGCTAGATGCTTCACCCCTACCTCGGTATTTGAAAGAGTAGCTAACGCTGTAGTTGAAACAGGCTCCTCTGTGATTCCTGTTCTTCCAGTTGTTGACACAATCAAAACTGTCAATCAAGATGTTGTGCTTGGAACAGTTGATAGAAATGAACTTCGTATAGCTCAAACTCCTCAAGGATTTTCAAGAGAGCAAATTGTTTCAGGCTATGAAAAAGCAACTGGCGATTACACCGATGACGCTAGCCTTCTTCAAGCTCAAGGTGTTCTAGTAACGTCTGTGATTGGAGATGCAATGGCTTTCAAGATCACAGTTCAAGCAGATCTTGAATATGCAGAACTACTGCTAGGAAACAAAGCAGAGCAGCGATCAGGTATTGGTACTGATGTTCATCGCTTCTCAGAAGATGCCACTAAACCTCTTTATCTTGGAACTATTGTTTGGCCTGATGAAGTGGGCTTAGAAGGTCATAGCGATGGCGATGCTCTTGCTCACGCAGTAGTGGATGCACTGCTAGCAGCAGCAGGACTAGGGGATATTGGTTCTAACTTTGGTGTTGATAAGCCTGAGTATGCAGGAGCAAACGGATCTGTCTTTATTGAAGAAACCTTGAGACTACTGTCAGCTGCTGGCTGGAAGGTAGTCAACGTAAGCGTTCAACTGATTGGCAACAAACCTAAGCTCTCACCTCGTAGAGAAGAAGTTGAAGCGGCCTTATCAACTCTGGTTGGGGCTCCAGTTAGCGTAGGGGCAACCACCACAGATGGTCTTGGCTTCCTTGGATCTTCTGAGGGAGTTGGGGCTGTAGCCACCGCTCTTATTGAAAGCACCAAAGGTAGGCTCTAGTCGTGGCCCTAGAACTCTTCGACTCTAAATCCCAAGAACTTAGAGTGTTCACTCCGCTGACTACAGGTCACGTTGAGATGTATGTTTGTGGACCAACAGTTCAATCAGCACCTCATTTAGGGCATCTAAGAAGTGCTCTGGTTTATGACATCTTGAAGCGATGGCTAGAAGCATCTGATTACACAGTCACCCTAGTTAGAAACGTTACCGATATTGATGACAAGGTCTTAGTCAACGCAGGAGATCGTGACTGGCGAGAGTTTGCTAAAGAAGTTGAAGCAAACTTTGATGATGCTTACCAGAAGCTAGGCATCATGGAACCAACTCACAAGCCTCACGCAACTGAGCACATTGACGACATGATTGCTTTTGTTCAGAAGCTCATCAAACTAGGTCACGCTTACCAAGCAGAAGATGGCAGTGCGAACGTATTCTTCGATACCGCTTCTTGGTCGAGCTATGGAGAGCTAACAAACCAGAAGTTAGAAAACATGGAAGGTGAAACCGATGCTAGTCACGGTAGAAAATCACCTAATGACTTTGCTCTTTTCAAGGCACATAAATCAGAAGAACCAATAACTGCTGCTTGGGAAACACCTTGGGGATTAGCAAGACCTGGTTGGCATATCGAGTGCTCTGCTATGTCAAAGCACTTCTTAGGTGAATCATTTGACATTCACGGTGGGGGACTAGATCTACGTTTTCCACATCATGAGAACGAACTAGCTCAGTCAAGAGCAGCTGGAGATCGCTTCGCTAACTTCTGGTTACACAATGCCCTTGTAACCATCAACGGCAACAAGATGTCAAAGAGTCTAGGTAACGGTGTTTCAGTAGAAGATCTAACCAAAGCTGGTAGCTGGGGTGCAATTAGATACTGGCTTCTCTCAGCCCAATACAGATCAAACCTTGACTTCTCAGAGTCATCTATTAGAGATGCTCAAGCAGCACTAGATCGCATAACGGGTTTCCTCAAGAGAACAACTGATACCAAGCAAATACACATCGATTCTCTTGCCATCCCTGCAGAATTCAAAGAGGCTATGGACTCTGATCTCAATGTTCCGGGTGCACTTGCTGTAATTCATGAGAGAGTTAGAGCAGGAAACACTGCTTTTGATAGCAATGATGAGGCCAAACTCTCAGAATGTGTTGAACAAGTCAAAGCTATGGTTCATGTATTAGGCCTGACATTTGCCTATCAAGAGCCACTCATTAGTGAAGAATTGACTAAGCAGGTTGAAGACCTAATCCAACAAAGACAAACAGCCAAACAGGCTAAAGACTTTGCTCGAGCAGATCAGATCAGGCTTGAGTTAGAAGAATTGGGCGTAACGCTCAAAGATATGAAAGATGTAACGATGTGGAGTTTTAATGGCTAGGAAACCAGGCCGTCCAGGCGCGGCAAAGGCTAAGAAGGGTGGCTCTAAAGGAGCCCCTAAGGTTGGCACCGGAGGCAAAGGCCGTCAGGCTCTCGAAGGTAGAGGACCTACCCCTAAAGCTGAAGACCGTAAGTATCACCCAGCTGCAAAGGCTAAAGCTCTTAGAGAGCGTAAAGCTGCCGTTACCCCAAGGGTTGCTAAAGCAAAGCCAGGTGCTGCTCTTACAACTAAGAAGGGTGAGTTCCTAGCACCTGGTTCAAGAACAGCAGGTAACGCAGGAGGAGCTGCTCGTTCAGGCAGAAGAGTTCAGAAAGCCGCTGAATCGGGTGAAGTTCTTTCAGGCCGTAACTCAGTTCTAGAAGCACTAAGAGCGAAGGTTCCAGCAACCTCATTGTTCATCGCGGCTCGTATTGAAATGGATGACCGAGTTAAGGAAGCTATTTCGCTTGCCAACTCAAGGGGCATTTCTGTTGGTGAAGTGACTCGTCCTGAGATGGATCGAATGACTGGCCATGATGCAGTTCACCAAGGCATTGCTTTGCAAGTTCCGCCATACAACTACCAGCACCCAAGTGAGCTCCTAGACAAGATTCTTGCTAGAGGTCAAAAGCCACTACTAGTTGCCCTCGATGGAATAACAGACCCTAGAAACCTAGGAGCAATCATTAGATCTGTTGCTGCATTTGGTGGTCAAGGTGTAATTGTTCCGCAGAGAAGATCTGTTGGTGTAACCGCTTCTGCTTGGAAGACGTCAGCTGGAGCGGCATCAAGAGTTCCTGTTGCACTGGCTGCCAACCTAAACGCAACCATTAAAGAGTTCCAGAAGCGTGGGCTATTCGTTGTTGGTCTTGATGGTGGAGGAGACATGTCTCTACCAACCTTCAAGCTAGGTAATGAGCCTCTTCTACTTGTAATCGGTAGCGAAGGCAAAGGCCTATCGAGATTGGTTCAAGAAAACTGTGATGCGATTCTTTCTATTCCAATTGCTAGAGACACCGAATCTCTAAACGCAGGTATTGCAGCCTCCGTTGCTTTATACGAAGTGGCCAAGGCAAGACTAAAGAACATCAAATAAGCACTTAAGTAAAGAAATGCCCCGACCTATTGGCCGGGGCATTTCTGTTTAAGGAACTACTTAGTCTTTTTAGCCGCAGGCTTCTTTGCTGCTGACTTCTTTACTGATGGCTTTGCTGCAGCCTTAGTTGGAGCCTTCTTTGTAGCAGGCTTCTTAGTCGCTGTCGCACCTGAGGCCTTCTTTGCAGTTGCTGGGACATCGTTGTTTAGGCGAAGACCAGTTGCGACATCGAATAGGTGAGTGATTCCACCCTGAGGCTTTAGGTAAACCTTGTCGCCTGAGCGTAGTGAGCTAACTGATCCGATACGAGCGATAACGTCTGTCTTTTCACCTTCGATAACAGCTGAACCGTAAAGGAATGCGTCTGCACCTAGCTCTTCGATAACGTCGATCTCAACCTGGATACCTTCGCTCTTTGAGACCACTAGGTCTTCTGGGCGAAGACCAACAGTGATTGACTTCTCCTTGGTCTTAGCAAGAACATCTGCGTTGATCTTCAAGGTTGTGTTGCCGAACTTAACTCCACCAGCAGAGATCTTTAGTGTCATTAGGTTCATCGCAGGGGAACCGATGAAGCCAGCAACGAATACGTTAGCTGGAGTTTCGTATAGTGCACGAGGGGTATCAACCTGTTGAAGAACACCGTCCTTCAATACAGCAACTCTGTCACCCATGGTCATAGCTTCAACCTGGTCGTGAGTTACGTAAACAGTTGTTACACCTAGACGACGCTGAAGTGACGCAATCTGAGTTCTAGTTGCAACACGAAGCTTCGCGTCAAGGTTCGATAGTGGCTCATCCATAAGGAATACTTCAGGCTTACGAACAATCGCACGACCCATAGCAACACGCTGACGCTGACCACCAGAAAGTGCCTTTGGCTTGCGGTCTAGGTATGGCTCTAGATCCAAAAGCTTTGCCGCTTCCAGAACACGAGCTGCACGCTCGTCCTTCTTTACACCGGCAATCTTTAGAGCAAAGCCCATGTTTTCTGCAACGGTCATGTGTGGGTATAGCGCGTAGTTTTGGAAAACCATCGCGATGTCACGGTCCTTTGGTGGAACCTGAGTTACGTCACGGTCACCAATCAAGATGCGACCTTCGTTGACCTCTTCAAGGCCAGCTAGCATACGTAGAGTTGTGGTCTTTCCACAACCAGATGGACCGACGAGAACTAGGAATTCTCCGTCCTTGACAGTCAACTCAACTTGGTCAACTGCTGGGCGAGTTCCGCCCGGGTAGATCCTTGTGGCTTTTTCAAAAGTCACTGATGCCATGGTATTACTCCTTCAGCGGCAGGAACGAGCCGCACGATCCGTAGTGAATTAGTGGCCTAGGCGGGTGCCAGGGCTTCTCCTATTATTACATTGCCTAGGAGTCGTTTAGACTAGAAAACCTATGCTTTTGGGTATTTACCCAATCTGACCATAAACAACCAGAGGTGAAGAATATGTCCCAGACTCCGCGTCCAACCAGATCGGAACAACGTGAACAGGCAAGAGCAAAGGCTCGTGAGCTTAGAGAGAAGAAGGCAAAGGGCGACAAGCTTAAGCGCTTACTGACCTCAATCGGTCTAACCGTTGGAATCGTTGCCGTTGTTGCAGGAGTTGTTGCAGCAGTTTTCGCATTCTCAAACACGACTAACACCAATGCGGAGAACGCTAAGAAGGTTCCTGCTAACACAACTGCTCTAGGTGGTGTGTTGCTCGGTAAAGGTCTTCTTCCAGTGACATCAGCAGAAGCTAAAAAGGGCAACCAGATTGTCATCTACCAGGACTACCAGTGTCCAGTTTGTAAGTTGTTCAAGGACCCTAACGCAAGCCAGATTAAGGCTTGGGTTGAGTCAGGTCTAGCAACAGTTGAATACCACCCAATCTCATTCTTGGATGGGCAGTCACTAAACAACTACTCTTCGAGATCAACCAACGCAGCTCTTTGCGTTGCCAACTCACAGCCAGACAAGTTCTACGATGTGAACACAGCGCTATACACAAACCAGCCTGAGGAAAACACCCCTGGCCCTTCTGATTCAGACCTAAAGGAAACCTTGAAGGGTGCTGGAGTTGAGATCAACGATGAGATGAATACCTGTATCGATCAGAAGCGTTATGCCAAGTACATCGAAAACAGAACTGCTGAAGCTTTCAGCCAGCCAGCTGTTACAGGTAAGGAAATCCCACGCGGCACTCCTTATGTTTTAGTAAACGGAAAAGTTTATGACTGGGGAGGCAAGGCTGAAGACCTAGTGAACCCTGCTAGATTTGCTCAGTTCTTCACCACCAACCAGAAGAAAACCTCTAACTAAGGAATGACCTTGAAGAAATCAATATTTGC
>JBIJAB010000043.1:0-6945 GCA_044345975.1 Rhodoluna sp. | reverse complement strand
AGCCAAAATGGATGCTGGGTTTATCAGTTGAATCCTTAGAACCGTTAGTGAGCGTGCTCTCCTCGAGAGTGTTCGAACACGAAACCAATCAGAGCAATCATGGCTAGAGGGAAACCAATTGCCATTACCCACCAACCAACGGCAAGGGCTGTGAAGCAAATTGCGCTTCCAATTCCCAAAGCTAGAGGCCACCATGACCATGGAGCAAAGAATCCCATCTCTGCTTCACCGTCTTCAATGTTGGCATCCGGGTTATCCTCAGGACCTGTGAAGTTCTTTGCAGACTTCGCTAGGTAGAAAGAAATAAAGCTAGTTAGGAAGACCAACATACCTAGAGCTGCGAAACCGATGACTTCGATTTCACCATCAGCAATGTATGTCCAGTAACCATAAACAGCAGCAACGATTAAGTTGAAGACAGTAAGGACGTTTAGAATCGTGACGTTGGTCTTCATGCTTACTTACCCCTCTCCTTGTTTAGAGGTTTGGCATCAGGAGATGCATACTCCGGGTGGTTGAGATCGAATGCTGGAGACTCACTTCTAATTCTTGGAATTGATGTGAAGTTGTGTCTTGGGAATGGAGACGCAGTTGCCCATTCAAGTGAGCGTCCGTAACCCCATGGGTCATTCATCTGAACCATCTCACCCTTGCGGCTTGTGATCCATACGTTCCATAGGAATGGAAGCATTGAAAGACCAAGTAGCAGCGAACCTGCAGTTGAAAGCTGGTTCATCCAGGTGAAGCCATCGCCTTCTAGGTAGGTGTAGTAACGACGTGGCATACCCTTTACACCCAACCAGTGTTGGATTAGGAATGTGAAGTGGAAGCCAAAGAATAGAAGCCAGAAGTGGATCTTTCCTAGACGCTCGTTCAACATCTTGCCAGTGAACTTTGGCCACCAGAAGTAGAAACCAGCGAACATAGCAAATACAACAGTTCCGAATACTACGTAGTGGAAGTGAGCAACGACGAAGTATGAATCACTCAAGTGGAAGTCAAGTGCAGGTGAAGAAAGAATCACACCAGTAAGACCACCGAAGATGAAAGTTGTTAGGAAGCCCAAGCTCCAAAGCATTGGAGTTTCAAACGTGATGGATCCCCGCCACATTGTTCCAATCCAGTTAAATATTTTCACGCCCGTAGGAACTGCAATGAGCATCGTCGTGAAGGCGAAGAATGCTAGTAGAACAGATCCAGTTACGTACATGTGGTGAGCCCACACTGTCATCGACAACGCAGCAATTGCGATTGTCGCGTAGACAAGTGTTCTGTAACCGAAGACTGGCTTACGGCTGAACACTGGGAAGATTTCAGAGACAATACCGAAGAACGGCAGCGCAATGATGTAAACCTCTGGGTGACCAAAGAACCAGAAGAGGTGTTGCCAGAGCATGGCTCCCCCATTTTCTGGATCAAATATATGTGCCCCGAACTTTCTATCTGCACCTAGAGCAAACAACGCTGCAGCTAGAGGTGGGAAAGCCATGATTACAAGAATGGAAGTTACCAACGTATTCCAGGTGAAGATTGGCATACGGAACATAGTCATACCTGGAGCACGCATTGTGATGATCGTGGTGATGAAGTTCACACCACCCATGATTGTTCCGAAACCGCTAAGCGCTAGACCAAAGACCCATAGATCTCCACCGAGCCCTGGCGAGAACGTCGTATTCGATAACGGAGCATAAGCGAACCAACCGAATGATGCAGCACCCTGCGGAGTGAAGAAACCTGCAACAGCGATGAATGAACCCCAGAAGTAGAACCAGTAAGCAATTGCGTTCAATCTAGGGAAAGCGACATCTGGTGCACCAATCTGAACTGGCATCAATACGTTTGCGAAACCAGCGAATAGCGGAGTTGCAAACATCAAAAGCATGATGGTTCCGTGCATTGTGAAAAGCTGGTTGTACTGCTCTTTCGTTTGAATGATGGTCAAACCAGGCATAGCAAGCTGAGCTCTAATCAATAGAGCCATAACACCAGCAATCATGAAGTAAACAAATGATGTACCTAGGTATAGGTAACCAATCTTCTTGTGGTCAGTGGTGGTTAGCCAATCAACGACGATTCTGCCTTTAGAATTTTTGGCTGGCTGTATCATCTTTAGCCCTCACTCTTTGGTTTGTTGCCCGGAAGGTTATTGTTTCTGTTGATGTTGTTTGGGTCATTTGGATCAGCAGTTAGTTGACCAACATTACCCATGCTTCTTAGTTCAGCCATTCTGGCATCGTAATCAGCTTGAGAAACAACCTTGACGTTGAAGAGCATCATTGAGTGGAATTCACCACAAAGCTCTGCACACTTGCCCTTGTATGTTCCAATAACTTGAGGGGTTAGGTACATTTTGTTGACCTTGCCAGGGAAAACGTCCTTCTTGTATAGGAAGTCAATTACCCAGAAGGAGTGGATTACATCTCTGGAAACTAGGTCGAACTGAATAGTTCTGTTTACAGGTAAGTAAAGGGTTGGAAGTTCCTTCTCAGCTTCTTCAGTTACATCTTGAAGCTGAATACCTGAATCAAAAACGTTGTCGTTGGTGTAGTTGAAATCCCATGACCATTGCTTTCCAACAACTTCAATTCTGTAATCGCTAGCCACTGGCTTTTCGATGATGTCCATGTCACGAGCTGTCAAAGCGAAGAAACCTAGCACCAAAATGAATGGAACTACTGTGAAAAGAGCTTCAATTGGCATGTTGTAACGAAGCTGAGGTGGTATCTCAGTGTCACCCTTGCGGCGACGGTAGACGATTATTGCCCAAAACATCAGGCCCCAAGCAATGGCTCCAACTGCATACAGCACTATCCATGAGCCTGCCCACAGTGAAACAATGCGTTCTGTGTGGTTGGTGACTCCTGTTTCGCCAGGAAGCCAGCCTCTTGAGAACTCGTAAGATGTACAGCCGCTTAAAGAGGCTATTAGGACAGCGAATAGCGGGATTATTGCCCATCTATTTCTACGTTTTGGAAGCAAAATCGATCCTTCAATATCGTTTCGTTATAAACAAAGTTTACGCCTTAATTCAAGCCAGAACTGCCATAACACCCCAAAACGTAAGGGAAAGCCTAGGTGTTTAAGGTTTAGCTGAATGAAGAACCACAGGCACAATTGCCCTGGCTGTTCGGGTTTTCGATCTCGAACGCACGCTTTTGGAAGGTGTCCACGAAATCGAAGGTGGCTCCAGTTATGTAGGGAGCTGTCATGCTGTCTACGACAACCTCTACCCCACCAAAGTCCTTGATTAGGTCATCTTCACGCAGTTCAGGAGTCAAAATGAAGGGTAGGTATTGGAATCCAGCACAGCCGCCGACCTTGATTTCAACGCGAAGACGAAGCTTTTCTCCCTCATTCAGGTCGCTAACATCAGCTGATTCGATGTGTCTGAGCAGTTCTGCTCTTGCAGCATCTGTGATTTCAAGTCCGTGTGACAAAGTTTCAGTCATTTCAATCTCCTAGTAGGTGATAATTCTAAGCCTTTTGATTGGCTTTTTGGTCTATTCCGACTCCAAATCATTGCCAAGTAGCAGGAATAGTGATTCCGCCACCATAGCGTTCTTGAGCCCTTCTAAATGGACTGACTCATTCGGGCTGTGGGCCCTTGAATCAGCATCTTCAACGCCTGTAACCAGAATCTGGGCATTTGGGAACACTTCGGTCAAATCAGCGATAAACGGGATTGAACCGCCGATTCCGATCTCCACCATTGGGTTACCAAAGGCTGCTTCTAGGCTGTTTTTAGCCAATTCTTGGGCCCAACCAGAGGTATCTGCCATGAATGGCTTCCCCAGTTCTGCAGGACCAAACTCCAAAAGAGCCCCAAAAGGCACGTTTTTCAATAAATGAGCCTTCAAAAGCTCTAAAGCTTCGGCTGGATCCTGTCCAGGAGCGATTCTGAGACTCAATTTGGCTGAAGCGGTAGGAAGCAGGGTGTTTGAGGACATGGCAACCGAAGGTACGTCAATTCCGATGATTGTTAGGGCTGGTTTACCCCAAATTCGGTCCATAATGCCGCCATCACCAATTTGGCTAACCTCAGGCAAAAGACTGCTGTCAGCCCTCAAATTGGCGTCTGTGTAAGGCAAATCCTCGAATTTATAGGTTTTTAGACCCTCAATCGCCACATTTCCTTTGTCATCGTGAAGTGAAGCTAGAACCTTGACCATCGGAAGCATGGCATCTGGTACTGCCCCACCAAACATGCCAGAGTGGACGGCGTGTTCCATGGTTCTAATAGTGAATTCCTGCGAAACCATGCCTCTTAGGCTCACGGTAAGGGCAGGAACCTCTGGCGACCAGTTCATTGAGTCAGCCACAATAATGACATCAGCGGCTAGCTTTGCCTTGTTTTCATCCAAAAAGGCTCTAAATGTGCGAGATCCAGCCTCTTCCTCACCTTCAATGAAGATGGAAATACCCAAATCAAAGTCATTGCCTGCAATGGCCTTAAGAGTCTCAATAGCGGTTAGATGAGCCACAACTCCAGCCTTGTCATCGGCGGCTCCACGTCCATAGATTCGACCATCCTTAGCGGTTGGCTCGAAGGCTGGAGTCAGCCAAACGGAAGCATCCCCTGGCGGTTGAACATCGTGGTGAGCGTACAGCAGAACGTGGGGGCGGCCATTCTTGGCAGGTCTTGAAGCAAGGATTGCCGGAGCCCCAGGCTTGCCATCGACAACAGATCTCTTGATCTCAACTTCTTCGAAGACCCCTGACTCTCTGAACAGTTCGGCTACTGCTTCAGCGCTTCTTTCTAGATCTGCCTCATCAAAGGCTTCCCAAGCTATACCTGGGATTCGAACTAACTTACCTAGAGTGGCGACTCGCTGAGAGAAATCCTTGTCTACATGCTCACGAACCTTTGAGGCTTGGCCTGCGTCAGGTGTCATGGCTTGAGAACTAGTCTTAGTAATAGAGAATGTCATGTGAGTAATCTAAATCACGCACGGCCAAAAACGAAGGACATAAATTGAGCGACCAGAAAAAAGATTCAGAATCAAAGGTACAGGGCAAGGGTCGCCCAACTCCTTCCCGTAAAGAACGTGAAGCTGCCAACATTAAGCCACTGGTTGGTAACCGCAGCAAGGAAGCTAGAGCTCAGGCAAAGATTCAGCAGAGAGAGTCTCGCCTAAAGGCAAGAGCAGCCATGATGGCTGGCGATGAGAAGTACCTACTTGGAAGAGACCAAGGACCTCAGCGCAAGATTGCTAGAGAAATTATTGATGGACGATACACAATGATCGAAGGTCTAATGCCATTGATGATTGTCTTCTTGCTTGTGACCTCATTTACTCCAGTTGCTGCAAACAACCTAATCACTTTGGTTATGGTTCTTGTTCTAACTGCAGTCAGCATGGAAGCGACGATCATGCACCGAATGATTGGTGCACGAATCAAGGAACGACTTGGTGTTACCACCAAGATGCAAAAAGGAACTTGGTTCTACGTGTTCACCAGAGGCATGCAGCCTCGCCCACTAAGAATTCCAAAGCCAGCACCAAGACGTAAGAAGAAGTAACTAATCTGCCCACAAGGCAAAAAGATAGACGAACCACAAGTTCACAAAGGAGTTAGCTGTGGCCGAGAAGAACGAATTACATCTACCTGATCTGATTCAGCAGGTTGTCGGAGCAATTGAAGAACTCAAAGGTACCTACGGGTCTTTTCAACCTCACGAAAGTCTTCGCAAATCTCAAAGTGATGCGTCTTCTGTTCTCAAAGAACTTACCGATCGTTTAGAAAACAACTTCCCATACTTCCACCCGAACTATGCTGCTCAAATGCTAAAAGCCCCTCACCCAGTTGCCGTGGCAGCATATCTTGCAACCATGATGCTCAACCCAAACAATCACTCAATTGATGCATCCCCTGCCACTACTGAAATGGAACGCGATGTTCTGAAGCAAATGGCGACAATGTTTGAGTACCCAGAGGAGTTTCTAGGTCACCTGACCTGGAGCGGAACAACGGCTAACCTAGAGGCACTTTGGATTGCTAGAGAGCTAGAACCAACGAAGAAGATTGCACACTCTGCAGACGCTCACTACACACACTCGAGAATGTCTGAAGTTCTTGGAACAACCAACGTATCTATCCCGACTGAGGCAGATGGACGAATGTCCCTCGAAGCTTTGGAAAAAGAACTAAAGTCAGGTTCGATTGGAACTGTTGTTGCAACTCTAGGAACAACTGGTCTAGGTGCTGTTGATCCTCTTGCAGACATTATTGCTTTAGCCCGCCAGTATGGAGCTCGCGTTCACGTTGATACCGCTTACGGTGGTTTCTTCAAACTAATTGCTGCAAATCATCTAAGCCCTGAGACAGCAAGACACTTTGCAGCACTAAAGGATGCTGACTCCATTGTTGTTGACCCTCACAAACATGGTTTGCAACCCTATGGAAGTGGGGCTGTGTTCTTCAAGGATCTATCCATTGGAAAGTTCTACAAGCACGACTCCCCTTACACATACTTCATCTCTGATGATCTTCACTTCGGCGAAATCCAACTTGAATGTTCTAGAGCAGGAGCATCTGCTGCTGCAATTTGGGCAACTCTCAAACTATTCCCACTAACTGAGGCTGGACTTGGTTCGGTTCTTATTCCAACCAGAAATGCTGCGGCAAGTTGGTATGAACATCTTCAATCTTCAGAAGTTCTAATGCCGTACCAAAAGCCAGAATTAGACATCATCACCTACTTGCCTAGAGCTAAATCCATGTCTCAACTAGACCACGTCTCGCACGAGATTCTTATCCAAGCGGGTCAAGGACCAAAGGCTGATCAAATTCACCTAGCCACTTATGTTGTGCAAGAAGATCAGCTAAAACAACGTGGAATAAATCTCACCAATGACGCTAATGACGCACGTATCCTCAGAAGTGTTCTTATGAAACCAGAGCATGAAGCCCTAGTGCCAACTCTTCACTCAAAGGTTGAGT
>JBIJAB010000042.1:0-7140 GCA_044345975.1 Rhodoluna sp. | reverse complement strand
AGACGATGGTCACTAATACCGTCATCCCTGCACCTTGAAGAATGCGTGGGTCAAAAAGGTATTTGACCACTATGTCGTGCTGAATAGATTCAGCACTAACAACTGAGTAAACAAAATTTAGTAGCAGCCCAACTGCAAGAACTCCCGCTATCCAACGCCCAGGGTGTCTAAGGGGAACTGCTACGACATCGTCGCCGTGCTCAGTTTCCTGCTGCTTAGCCATGTGGTTCAACTTCCGAATTATTGGTATTTCTCTAAGTTACTCCTGTTTAAAGCCAAAACCTCGAGCATTGCTCGAGGTTGAGGGGTTAGTTTTTGGGTACTTTCTAGCGCTCTACGATAGCTAGTACATCTCTGGCTGAAAGCACTAGGTACTCTTTGCCGTTGTACTTTAGCTCTGTGCCACCGTACTTAGAGAAAATCACTCGGTCACCAACTGAGATGTCCAGTGGGACACGGTTACCGTTGTCATCTACGCGACCTGGGCCAACTGCGATAACTTCGGCTTCCTGAGGCTTCTCTTTAGCGGTGTCTGGGATTACTAGACCTGATGCTGTGACTTGCTCTGCCTCAACTGGGAGAACGACAATACGATCTTCTAGTGGCTTGATTGAAACCGACACGTGAACCTCTTCTTTATTAACTGGATTTTGGTGATTATCTTCACCGTAGGGACAAGTTTACCTGTTTTTAGCACTCTTGCAACCAGAGTGCTAACTCTTCGCTGTTAGCGTTGGTTTATGGATCGCACTGGCTTTATGAGCCTCATTAGCCCCGAGGGGCAGGCTCTATTAGCCGAAGTTGGCGAAATAGACTCCAAGGCCGATATGGTCAAAGTGGTATCCAAACTCAGGAGCAAAGGGCATTCAGCCGAGCTGGTGGCAACAGTCCTAACCCAGGTCAAATTACGCAGAAGAGCTAAAGCTAAGTTTGGTGAATTTTCTCAAACCATGTTCTTTACCGAAGAAGGTTTAGAGCAAGCATCAAGACTTAAAGTAGCCGCTATCCATGCCGGCAGATTTAGAAACCACGGGCTCAAAAGAATTGCAGATCTGGGTTGTGGGATTGGCGCTGAGAGCTTAGCGATAGCAAGTTTAGATATGGAAGTAACCGCATTTGAAATAGATGAGGTCACTGCAGCTCTTGCCACTTACAACCTGGCTAGCTTTGAAAATGTCAAAGTTGAACAAGCAGATGTCACGACCATAAATCTAGATAGCTTTGATGGTTTGTTTATTGACCCAGCAAGAAGAGATCTCAAAGACTCAAAGACCAACATCAATAAGCGAAAATACGACATCAATGATTTCAGCCCTTCCTATGACTTTGTTTTAGAGGCAGCAAGAACACAACCAACAATTGTGAAGTTAGGCCCAGGCTTAGATCACAAAGATATCCCTGATGATGCTGAAGCCGTTTGGGTTTCCGATGATGGCGATCTAGTTGAACTAACTTTGTATTTCGGAGTTCTAAGAAGACCTGAAGTGAAGCGAGCAGCATTACTACTTAGCCCTAATGGAACTTTTGAAATAACCAGCTCCGAAGCCGAAAGACTCGATGCTCCGCTAGGTGAACTGGGCAGATACCTCTATGAACCAGATGCCTCGATTATTAGATCTCACCTAGTAGGCGATCTTGCAATCTCTCTTGGACTCAACATCTTCTCGAATGAGATTGCTTACCTTTCTTCAAATGAAGAGGTTCACTCCCCTTGGCTCAAAGGTTACGAAGTATTAGAGAATCTGGTTTTCGATAGAAAGAAGCTAAAGGCTTACCTAAGGGAAAAGAACATCGGAGTTTTAGAAATCAAAAAGCGTGGAGCCGACATTACTCCGGAGCAACTTAGACGAGAACTTGACCCTAAGGGAACAGAGTCAGCAACACTTATAGTGACCAGAGTCGATGGAGCTCACCGAGTGCTGATTGTTAGAGCCCTTTAGGACTGAACGGTAGTAACAGGCAGAGTTGATTCTGCTGAGAAATCTAGGCTGCTAGGTGCACGCCCTGCCATGATCAACTGAGCACCCAAGATAGCAATCATCGCTCCGTTGTCGGTGCAGAGGCTAAACGGCGGGATTCTAAGCTCAATGCCATTAGCTTCAGACTGCTCTTTGGCTACCTCTCGTAACCTTGCGTTGGCAACCACTCCACCACCCAGCAATAGTCTTGGCACACCAAAGTCCTTGCAGGCACTCACTGCCTTCTTGATTAGCACGTCCACTACTGCTTCTCTGAAGCTAGCTGCAACATCAGAAATAGACATCTCTTCGTTCTTAGATTCTGCTAGTTCAACATGTCTTGCAACAGCGGTTTTCAATCCTGAGAATGAGAAGTCATAGCGATGTTTCTCCATGTCTTTAGGAAGAGTTAGTCCTCTAGGAAATCTAATGGCAGCAGGGTTTCCGTCTTTGGCAACACGATCTATTTCAGGACCACCTGGGTAACTAAGCCCTAGAACTCTCGCTACCTTATCGAATGCTTCACCTGCTGCATCATCGATAGTTTCACCAAGGAGTTCAACATCGTTTAGTAAATCTCTAACCAACAGCAGAGAAGTGTGACCACCACTCACCAACAGTGCAATGGTAGGAGTTTGCAACTCACCGCGATCCAGAATGTCTGCACCCACGTGACCAACAAGGTGATTCACAGCATAGATGGGTTTACCGGTTGCTACCGATAGTGCTTTAGCGGCACCAACGCCAACCATTAGTGCTCCTGCTAATCCAGGGCCGTTGGTAACAGCAATTGCGTCAATGTCATCAAGAGTTAGATTAGCTTTCTCAAGAGCTTCATCTAAAACTGGAGTTAGTGCTTCAAGGTGGGCTCTAGCTGCAATCTCAGGAACCACTCCACCAAAGATGGCATGCTTATCCATGCTTGAGGAAATGATGTTAGCAAGCAGAGTATTTCCTCGAACAATGCCAACTCCTGTTTCATCACAAGAAGTTTCAATGCCAAGAACAACAGGTTCCTTGTTCTTCTTTAGTTTCAGATCGGTCTTCATGATGAAAGCATCAACACCATCAGGTTGGTAATACTTCTTTCTGGTGCCAATCTGTTTGAAACCAAATAGTTTGTATAGTTTCTGAGCTACCGAGTTATCGGCTCTAACCTCAAGGAATATTTCCTTAGCATCAAGTTCGGTTGCCTGCTGGGTTAGTGAGTTCATCAGAAATCTGCCGATACCCAAGCCACGCTTATCTTCTCTAACTGCGATGGTTTGAATATCAGCTTGGTCACTACCTGGCAGTTTGCTTAGTCCTGCATAACCAACTAGCTCATCACCTTCAAGAGCGATGATATAGAAAGTGTGCTGAGCCCCTAGCTCAGAACGGAAAGTTTCCTCAGGCCAGGCATCATTGGCAAAACTAGCTGTTTCTAACTTCATGATCTCAGGAAGATCTAGCAAGGTAGCCTGCTTGATAACTATGCTCATTAGCCACTCACCTTCTTACCCTTACTAGGAACTGCATCAGGTTCACGCAGGTAAATAGGTGTGATGTCCTTGTTCCTGCCTTGAGGAGTTAGTCCTTGAGCAAAGGCAATCTGACCTAGAGCACCTGCTCTAACTCCTAGATCAGTGCCTTCATGACTAGCTAAATCAATGAAGTTAGCGATGTCTTGCTCTTTGTTTACCGAAGGTCCATGGGTTCGCTGCGGGATACCGTTTATGACTCCCGAGTATGAAGCCCAGAAGACTTCTTTTCGTCTGGCATCAGTTGTGACAACTAAGTTCTTAGTGGTTGGGTTTGCTTGATAGAAGTCCAAAGCAATCGAATCAAGTGAGCAAACTGAAACCAGTTCTGCTCCAGTACCAATAGCGAAATACCTTGCAGCTGCAAGACCAACTCTAAGACCGGTGAAAGGACCCGGCCCCACTCCTGCAACAACGGTGTCAATCTGTTTTGGTTTTATCCCTGCATCGTTCAAGACTTTTTCTATTGCTGAACCGATGCGTTCAGAGTGAGTCATAGGCTCAAGGTAATTCAGTTCAGCTAACACAGTTCCCATGCTCAAAACAGCAACTGTTGTTCCAGCAGAGGTATCGATAGCTAGCGTGTATTCACCCATACGAGTTGATGCAGCAGATGTCTTCATTAGATTGAAACACCTGCCCAGCGATCGCCATAACCAGTTATCTTGATCTGACGTTCTTCTGTTTCACCTGATGTGTCTCTAGAGATTTCAATTTCTAGCCAGTGCTCTGATATGTCATCGGTCAGACCTTTGCCCCACTCAACTAAAACAATTGAACTTGAGAAAGGAATATCTAAATCATCTAGCGCAGAAGGACTACCGAGACGATAGGCATCCACGTGAACCAGTGGTGCTTTGCCTTCACGCTTATGTGTTCTAGCAATAACAAAAGTTGGGCTAGAAACATTTCCTTCAACACCTAGACCTTCTCCAACTCCTCTAGTCAAGGTTGTCTTGCCAGCACCAAGGGGGCCAATCAGGACAACTAAATCGCCTGCCTGAAGTTGTTTGGCTAATCGAATACCAAGCTCATGCATGTCTTCGCTTGTTGCGATTACCTGCTCAAAGATTTGGTGAGTGCTGGTCAATTCTTTAGCCGATGTATTCTCTGTTGAATCTAGAGCCAATGCGAGTAACAATCTCGTAGTTGATAGTGTCTGCTGCTGTTGCTAAATCATCAGCACTAGGACCACCCTCACCAAAGATGATTACAGTGTCCCCTGGGGACACAGAAGCATCGCCAACATCAACAACAAATTGGTCCATAGCAATACGAGAGTGGATCTTGTATAGCTTGCCGTTGATAGAAACCTCTGCCTTGCCTGAAGCATTACGAGGTAAACCTTCGGCATATCCAACTGGAACTAGAGCAAGGGTTGTTTCCTTAGGAGTTCGATACAGGTAGCCGTAGGAGACCCCTTCTCCTGCCTGAACTCGCTTCGTTTGAACAACCTTGGCTTCGGCACGCATAACTGGCTTCAAGTGAAACTCATGAGCTTGATTATCACTAAATGGTGAAAGGCCATAAAGAGCAATGCCAAGGCGTACCATGTCGTAGTGTGCATACGGGTAACTAAGAGTTCCATCGCTAGCGGTCAGGTGTCTAAGTTCAAAAGAGATACCCGCACTTGAAGCCATAGCTAGAGCCAGTGCAAATCTCTCCATCTGAGCAACATCTTCTTTTGGCCCAGTGGAAGAAAGGTGGCTAAAGATACCTACTGTTTGCACTAAGCCGTTAGTAACAGCTTCTTTAGTTTGTATCAGTAACTCTTCAAGTTCATCTATGGTCACACCGTTACGGCTTAGACCGGTGTCAACCTTGATATGTATTTGACAGGGTTTACCTGCAAGCTTTGCCGCCTTGGTGACTCTAAGTAGTTGCTCTTGAGAAGAAACAGCAACATCGATGTTGTGCTTGATTGCTGAAACAAAGTCATCCTCGGGATCATGCAACCAGGCAAGGATAGGAGTCTTGATTCCTGCAGCACGAAGAGTTTGGGCTTCTGATAAATCTGCGACGCCTAGATAATCAACACCTTCTGCTTCAATCTTTCTAGCAACCTGAAGCATGCCGTGACCATAGGCGTCAGCTTTGACAACTCCCATTACTTTAACCGCAGGGCCGATATGTCTGCGCATTACAGATAGGTTATGAGCGACGTTACCTAAGTCGATGGTTAGTTTACGCACTGGATTAGTTTCCTTCCGCGATAACAAAGGCACAAGCCATGCCACCATCATGAGTAATAGATAGGTGCCAAGAAGTTATGCCCATTTCTACTGAGCGCTCCTTAGTTGCACCTGATACTTCTAAGTGTGGTTTACCAAGAGCATCTTTAGCCACAGTGACATCGTGCCAAGATAAACCTGTTGGATTACCTAAAGCTTTGATTAGTGCTTCTTTAGAAGCCCACACTCCAGCAAGAGATTGCATAGAGCGGTCTCTTTCAGATTCAGTGAAGATGCGCTCAATTAGAGCTGGGGTCTTTTGAAGTTTGGATTCAAAACGGGCCAGATCCACAAGGTCAACACCGACTCCTACGATCATGACTACTCGACTGTTACCGACTTGGCTAGATTACGTGGCTGATCCACATCCAAGCCCTTAGCTGCCGCTAGTTCCATAGCAAAGATCTGCAGTGGAATGACGTTCAAGATTGGTGCAAGCATCTTGTGTATGGCTGGAACATAAATGACCTCAGCAGCATACTGAGCGACTTCATTATCCCCTTGCTCAGCAATAGCAATAACCTGGGCCCCACGAGCTCTAACCTCTTGGATGTTGCTGACAATCTTTGCATGAAGCGAGTCAGGGTCACTAGGGCTTGGCACGATAACAATCACTGGTTGACCCTCTTCGATAAGAGCGATAGGGCCGTGCTTGAGCTCTCCTGCTGCAAACCCCTCAGAGTGAATGTATGCGAGCTCTTTGAGCTTTAGAGCACCTTCAAGAGCGATAGGGAAACCAACGTGGCGACCTAGGAACAGAACTGTTCTAGCATCCTTGAACTTCTTAGCAAGAGCACGGGTTGAATCAGTAGAGGCTAGAACATCAGCGATATCGCCTGGCAACTTAAGTAGTTCTTTACCAATGACCTGAAGATCTTCTTTTGGTTGTGTGCCACGAACTGTTGCTAGGTGAAGACCTAGCAAGAAGATTGCAGTGATCTGCGCTGTGAAGGCTTTAGTTGACGCAACAGCAACCTCTGGACCTGCATGGGTATAAAGAACTGCATCTGCTTCACGAGCAAGTGTTGCTCCTTGAGTGTTACAGATAGATAGAACAGATGCCCCTGCTTCTTTGGCATAGCGTGTAGCCATCAGAGTGTCCATGGTTTCACCTGATTGGCTAACAGCAACAACCAAAGTGTTCGGAGTCAAAATGGGTTGACGATATCTAAACTCATGAGATAGCTCAACGCTTACTGGAATCTTTGCCCAAGCCTCAATTGCATACTTACCAACCTCAGATGCATAAGCAGCAGTTCCACAAGCAACCATGATGATGCGATCTATGTTTGGGATAAGTTTTGAGATTGAAGCTAGTTCTTCTAGATTCACATAGCCATCACTTGAAACACGAGCCATCAAAGTGTCGCCAACAGCCTGAGGCTGATCAGCGATTTCTTTAGCCATGAATGAAGACCAGCCACCCTTGCT
>JBIJAB010000040.1:0-7412 GCA_044345975.1 Rhodoluna sp. | reverse complement strand
GCTTCTAAGGCCAGCTTTTGGCTAAATGGACGCAACTCAAGCCTGATGAAGTCTCTCATTCGATTGGCAAGGGTAATGATGTCCTTTGATTCCGCAACTGACTTTTGCAAGTTCTCTAGCTGAGGAGACAAGACGTTTGAGGTGTTTAGGGCAGCTTCTCTGCTCTCTTCCTCTAATTGCTCAAATGCAGCTTCTCTAAATGCCAGAAGATCAGCTTCAGTTTCTCTGAGTTTTGCTAGGGAAGCTTCTCGCTCCAATCTATTACCAACGACGTTTGCGTATAGAGCTAGAACAAAGAACCCAATGGTAAGCCCACCGATAAATCTAAAGGCAGGTATTCCGTCTTCTATAATTCCAAAAATAGGGGTGATGAAAAGCATCGCTAGGTTCTTGAATCCAAAGAACAAGCTGCAGAAGATGATGTTGAACCAGGGCTGTTGTTGTCCAGTTTTGTTTTTTCGTCGCTTGATTACAAGTGCAGGTATCAAAGGTGTGAGGGCGATTGCTGTCCCCAATATGTTTGCTGGGATCCAAAGCCAGGTGTAGTTACCTAGACGGACCGCATCAAAGGCAAAACTCAGCATCGCAATGAATACGAAGGCCAACATGTATAAACCTCGACCAATGGCGTTCGGGTGCCCTAATCGCTCCCAGAATCTTTTGGAAGACAAGCTGAAATTCATTTAGGCCCTCAATCGCTAGGTGTTCGTTTAAAGTCTAGTTTTTGAGGCAGGTGATAGCACTCAGGGGGAGTTACTGTTGCTGTGGGTTGTCCTCTGGGTTCGACTCGTCGTGCTCGAAGTCTAGGTCATCTAAGGCTGGGGTAAGCGAGATTCCAAGAATGTCTGCAGATGCTGATGGCAGCTCTAGATCCTCCACCTTGCTAAGGGCCCTGTTCACAGCTCTGGTTCTAGTTCCAGCCTGGCTGACTGTCTTTTGGGCAGTTTCCAACTGCTTGGCAAGTGTGTCCATCACTCCCGAGTACTTACCGAATTCGGTCTTTGCAGCGCTTAGAACCTTCCAAACATCGGAAGCACTCTTCTCAATAGCAAGGGTCTTGAAACCCATTTGCAAGCTATTTAGCAGGGACATCAGTGTGGTTGGTCCTGTGACCAACACTCGGAAGCTGTTCTGCAAATCGCTGGTAAGCCCAGGTCTTCTGACCACCTCGGCAAATAGCCCCTCGGTCGGAAGATACATGATTGCAAAGTCTGTGCTCACAGGTGCGTGTAGGTACTTCTCTGATATTTTCTTTGCTTGAGTCTTTATAGCGTTTTCTAGTGCTCTGGCGGCAACTGCAACTTCTTCAGCAGATCCAGACTCCTGAGCATTCTGGAGTTTCTCATAGTCTTCGTGAGGGAACTTGCTATCAATAGGCAGGTAAACATACTCCCCATCAGCTCTTCCTGGAAGTTTCACTGCAAACTCAACAACATCATTAGAGTCTGGCTTGATCTTGACGTTCTTCTCATATTGACTTGGAGCAAGAACATCTTCGAGCTGGCGCTCCAACTGAACTTCGCCCCAGCCTCCGCGAGATTTGACATTCGTGAGAACTTTCTGCAGGCTACCGACATCGTTGGCAAGGTTCTTCATTTCACCAATACCTCGAGCAACAGCCTCCAGGTTTTCACTTACCAGCTTGAAGGATTCACCTAGGCGCTTTTCAAGAGTTCCTTGAAGTTTCTCGTCAACGGTTTCACGCATCTTTTCGAGCTTTTCCTCATTACCCTTACTCATCTTCTCAATTTCGGTCTGCAAGGTAACTTGCATCTGCTGCTGCTTCTTGGCATTTGATTCGGTTAGCTCTGCGATCTTGGTCTCAATGTTTCTTAGTGAGTCACTGAGAGACTTTTGGAGTTCCACTCTTGAACTACCAGCTTCATCACGCTGAAGTTTGGCTGAGTTCTGGGAGGCGTCGCTAAAAGCAGCCAAGCGCTTTTCAACGATGTCATGGTTAGCAGCGATGGCTGAGCGAAGCTCATCCCTATGGATCTGAAGGTCTTTGCTTACGTCCAGTGATACAGGGGAGGACTTGCGAGTCAGCCATATAACTGCCAGGACAACTACCGCAACCAGGTTGAGTGCTACTAGCAAAGTCAAGATTTCCATGGGGCTCCGATTCTAGGATTTAGTGTCTCTAAAACAATAAGTGGTTCTGATGACAAACTATTCCCACAAATAAGGGCAACGCCCCATATCTGCTAATAGCAAACATGGGGCGTTAAGGTGGCTTGGCTTAGAGCCTTGACTCAACCTTAGCCTTTGTGGCTTCAAAGCGGTTCTTGAGCAGAACATACTCAGGCTTCCAAGGCTTAGCAGGCCCTGCCCAGTGGATGATCTTAGGGCTGGCGTTGAAGTCCTGAGATGGAACATGGTTCCATTCAGAATCAATCTCTAGGACTCGGTCCCTTGAGTAGATGTTGAATACGTCCTGGTCATTCATGCGGCATTGCTCAACTAGGTACATGTGTTCAACAGTGAAGTTCTCTGCTCTCATTAGCTTGAGGTTTAGAACCAAGATTCCCGCATTGAATGTTCTAGATGTTAGATCAGCTTTGTCGTGAAGGCGCTTTCTGATATCCCATGCCTTCTCAGGAGCGAAGTGAAGAGTTGCTCTAGTGATTGGACGAATCATGTTAGCCCAGGTCTTTAGTCTTGTTCGCTTGCCTGCGAATACATTCTCACCAAGGTTTAGATCATATAGTTCACCGACATCTCCTTGAATGAGGATGTCAATGTCCAGGTATAGAACTTTTTCAAGGTCTTTCAGCATTTCCGGTAGGAACAGTCTGTCCATAGTTGAAACAGAGATGTGTGAAAGAAGAGCAATGTCATCACCGTAGTGAACATCATCAAAGTTATAGAAGGTGAAGTTGATCTCTGGGAATAGCTTGCCCATGCGTGAGCGGAAAGCATCGCCTAATCCACGAGTCATTACGTGAGCGTTGATTTCTCTATCAGTGTGATCGACTAGTGATTGAAGCACAACAGGAATCATGTCTTCTAGGTTTTGATCAAGAGCAAGAGCGGTCTCAACAACGTTCTTACCCCTAGGGTTATTGCCAACAGTAATCTTTGATGCTTCTAGAGCTGCAACGGCTTTAGGAACATCAATGTTTGAAGGAGTTACCTTGCTGTATGTGGTTGCATACTTCTCAGCAAACTCAACTTCAGCCTGGCAAATCTCAGCCCAGAGCTTACGAACTTCCTTCTCGTTCTTGCCTTCAAGAATTGCCTTGAGGGTAACCTCTAGTTTGTCTTCGATGCCATTTCTAATCTTGTTGAAAGCAGTTTCATCAAGGTTGATAAGACCTTCAAAGCGAACATCCGCTAGGTTCTTAGGCTTGAAATCAACTGGTAGTCCCATAGATCTAGCAGGTAGGTAGCAGTGCAGACGGCTAGTTGCAACCTCACGGTAGTCAACGTATTCCTCAAGCATTACGCGGGCATCTTCGATACCTTCAACTAGGTCAAAGCCTCTAACCTGTTCACCAACTTGGATGAAATGGTCAACCTGCCAACCTAGGTACTTTCTCTCATCAATCTTGGTTTCAACCTGAGCAAGCTTTTTCTTGGTTGTTCCAGTTGCAGGAGGAAGGACCTGGCCGACAGTTGTTGTTACACAGCCTGAGAAGAAAGCCTTGATTCCAAAGTCGCGTAGACGATACAAGGTAGTCCAGTCTCTACAACCAATAGGTTCAATGCGCTTTAGCTCTTTAACAACATCTTCAGTTAGAACATCTGGGTCTTGGATGTGGAAAGAGATCATTAGAGGAAGAACATTCTTTGGGTACGGGAAGTCAACTGGCCCCTTGAAGTTTCTGTGCATGAACCAACCATTAGAAATCAACCAGGTGTTCTCTGGGTATTCACGACCACTTGAGAAATCTCTATCGATAGCAACTGGTTGAACCTTGGCTGCGTGGGTAGTGATCTGACGGTGTGGTTGGATGTGCTTCTTAAGTGAGTTTAGGTAGTTAGAAAGTTTGGTGTTACCCACATAGTCGATGTTTTGGAAACGTAGCAGGTTAGACAAAGCTGCAAGAGTCTGAACATAGTCACCGCGGTTACGCGAAGTTCTTGACTTGTCTAGAAGCTTGTAATCCATAACGGCGATGTTGATTGTGTCTGGAAGTGATTTGACTTCAGGCTCGTTGTGGTTTAGCTGAGTGTTGAACCATTCAACTAGATCTCTGTCTGCTTCATTGAATGCAGCCATGGCTGTCTTATCCGCATAAAGAATGTCTGTTTCTTCACGAAGTAGTTCAACCTGGGTATAGGTTGCTAGAACCTTCATCAGTGCAAGTCTTGTTTCTAATGGCAAAGTATCACGGTGCTTAGCCATGTAATCCTTTAGCTGTGAAAGGCCTTTCTTGATATCAACAAAGAAAAGGCTTTCAAAGTATTCAAAAGGAGCAAAGGTCTTCGCCTTTTCTTCTCCTGCTTCCTTGAAGTAGTGATAGGCAGACTCGAACAGTCCAAACTGACAGAGCATGGTTCCAAAGCCCAATGCACCAATGTCCTTCTGGCTTGAGTTGTCATATAAAGACTGAACGAATGATCTGGCTAGAAGACGCTCTCGAGGAGTCTTAACGTTTCTTGCATAGTCGCAGACTGCTTCTTCCATGGTGAGGCCTGCAGCAACTTTGCCGATCACAGGTGGGTTAGCGACGATTCCTTCGAGCTTCTCGATGGTTTGAGCCTGGAAACCTGCAACCATCTGCATTCTCAGAATGTTTCTAAGCTTTTCGAATTGCTTAGGAGCAAAAACCAGGCCCCAACGCTTGACGAACTTTTTGGCAGACTTAGGAATGGCCATGGACTTGGGTCCTTACATAGTTGGATTTGAAAAGAGAAGAACGATTCGTTGTTCTATCTCGATATTTTACCCCAGTGAGCCCAAAGACTCAGTTAGATACCTAGCCGAATAGGGCAAGCATCAGAAAAGCGAAGATGCCGCTGAATATGGCTGGAGTCAGGTATTTAGACACATTTAGCCAGATACCAAGAGATGAAACCCTTGAAGCAAGCAGGCTCTTGGATGGTAGCTTTTTGAGATCTCGAGCAATAGCCTGCCCTTCGACTGAAGCTGAATATTGGACCAAGGAACCTAGTATTCCGGAGGCTAGAAGAATACCTGCGGTTGCAAGAGAGGAGTAAAGACCAAGCCCCTTGATTTCATCAAGTAGCCCAACAGTTGTAATAAGAAGGAATGTTGGTGCTAGTTGGGAGATAACCAACTGGTTTCTAGTTTTTAGCCAGAGTTCTAAGAGTTCTTTTTCAGTCATGGCATAAGTCTAAAACGAGAGGGGTTTCTAAGGGGTTCTGGTGACTGGTAATCAGGCTAAAATTGGAGCATGGGAACATTTGTCACGGCAAGCCAGGCTTCGTTAGCTGTGAACCTGACCTTGCTTGAAATTGGACTCCTTTTTATAGGCTTGGGCCTACTGTCCTGGTTGGCACTCAAACTGCATGTTTCGAGCATCCCACTATTTCTTTTAGCGGGCCTTGCTCTGGGTAAAGGGGGCATTGTCCCTCTTGATGTATCCGAAGACTTCCTCAACGTAGGTGCTGAGATCGGAGCTATTCTTTTGCTCCTTGTTCTGGGCTTTGAGTATTCAGCCAGTGAGCTAGCCGCCAGCATGAAAAAGCGCTGGCATGCAGGGTTGATGGATATCCTATTGAATGCCGTTCCAGCTGCCATATTGGCGCTGATCTTGGGTTATGGACCTGTTGGAGCCCTTGCGTTTGCCGGAATCATGTTTATTTCATCTTCAGGTATCGCAAGTCAACTCATTAGAGAAACTGGTTGGGGCAAATCCAATGTCGCCAAGCGAGTCACCAGTGTTTTGGTCTTTGAAGATATTCTGATGGCACCATATCTGCCGATATTGGCAGCAGTTACCTTGGGGCTAAGTGTTTGGGCTGGACTTGTCTCAGTGAGCATAGCTCTTGCTGTCACGATGAGTATCTTCTTAATCGCTATTGGTCGAGAAATCCCAGGACTCAAAACGCTAGCAAATCGAGGACCAGGAGTTCTTCTCCTCCTTGTTTTTGGAGTGACCTTGGCTGCTGCAGGAGCTGCAACACTTGCAGGATTCTCAGGTGCTATCGCAGCATTCCTGATTGGAATGCTTCTAACTGGTGAGGTGGCAGAGTCACTTAGAAGCAGATTTGCGCCTCTGAGGGAGATTTTCTCTGCGATCTTCTTCCTGTTCTTTGGGCTAAGTATCTCGGTTGTGGATGTCGTGAGCGTATTGCCTGTTGCCCTAGCCTTCTCAGTTTTGGGAATTGCAGGAAAGCTAGGTGTCGGCTGGTGGGTGGGCCGAGACATGTCAGATCGGATGAGCTGGCGCAGGATTGGAGCTTTTCTAGTTGCTAGGGGAGAGTTCTCCATGATTATCGCCGCGACCGTGGTTGCCAATACTGCCTTTGCAGGGTTGAAAGAGATCACCCTCGGGGTAGTGGTGCTCACCACACTCTTTTCAACTCTCGCTATTCGATACCTTCGCAGTCATTTAGAGCGCTAATTCAACCCAGTCTTGGCACCTGGCTCAAAATGGCAGTTCTGGAATATTTCTGAGAAAATATTCGTTCTCTTTATATTTCCTAACAAAACCATCGTTTTTTGGAAGTTTGGCGACTATATTGGTCATGAAGACTAATTTCCCTAGACATATTGTCTAGTTTTGAAGGGCAAACAAAATAATGTTCACACTGAACTCAAATATCCGTAAAATCGTATCTCTCCTAGTTGGAGCAGCTCTAACGCTGACAATGGTTTCCAACACTGAATCGGCTAAGGCAAACTTTGCTCCGCCGATTATGGCAACCATATTCCCATCGAGCGGAACAGTCACTGGTGGTGACCTAATCACAATCACAGGTCAAAACCTGCAGAGAGTTAATGACATCGAAGTTGGTGGTACGAGGGTATTTAGAGGAGATCTCGAAAAGAGCCCAATCGGTGAATGGATTACATTCAGAGCTCCGTACAGCTCAAAGACAGGTCCAGCCGATGTCACATTCTTGAGCACAGTTAACGTAACTGAGCCAAACTTCTATACCTACACCGCATCTTCAATTACTTCTGTGACCCCTGCTCTGGGTACATTCAGAGGTGGAACTGTTGTTAACATTCGTGGAACCGGTTTTGGTCCGATGGTATGGGGAGACGGTTCACTAATTGTTAAGTTCAATGGAGTTGATGCAACTGCAGTAAAGAGAGTGAGCCCGACTCAAATTACGGCAACTACGCCTCTAGGAACAGTTGGCGATGCAACTATTGAAATTAGATTTGGAAACGATCCGAGACAAAGCAATGTCGGTTACTCTGCAAACGTAATCACACAGGCAAAAGCTTTCCTTTACACTCCAGAAGTTCTAGCTCCGAAGATTGATTTGGTTGT
>JBIJAB010000039.1:0-7461 GCA_044345975.1 Rhodoluna sp. | reverse complement strand
GGCTAGTTACCCAAGCGGCCAAAGGGATCTGACTGTAAATCAGCCGGCTCAGCCTTCGGGGGTTCGAATCCCTCACTAGCCACACAAAAACAAAAGACTCATCAGCTGATGGGTCTTTTGTTTTTAAAGAAACACACCGATGAACTTGATATATACATACTTAGTATGTATATATTGATACATGAGTCTAAAACATAGCATCCTTGCGGTTCTAAGCATCGGAGATTGCCATGGTTATCAAATCAGGCAAGAGATCGAAAGTAGAACAGGACAAACCTGGCAAATCAACATCGGGCAAATCTACTCAACACTTGATCGTCTCGAGAGGGACCAACTTATTGTTGCTGACGGAGCCAATTCCGAAGGACAGATCAGATACTCCATTACCAAAGCTGGTAAAGCCGAGGCAATTGAATGGCTTAGAGCACCAGTCACCCAAACCACTCAGATCAGACATGAGCTAGCAATCAAGTTAGCGCTTGCAGTGACTCTGCCTGGAGTGGACACAGAACTGATTCTGCAATCCCAGAGAATTGCGACCCTTCAGAATCTTCAGACTCTCACAACAGCAAAGATGAATGAGTCGGAATCACCGAGTGATCTTGCCTGGCTACTAATTCTTGATTCACAACTCTTCGCACTCGAGGCAGAACTGCGTTGGCTAGATCACGTTGAAGGGCTGTTGCTTGTGAGCTCTGCTAGAGGTCTTGAATCACAAAACGAACTAAACACAAAGTCTTCCAAAAGGGGTAGACCAACTAAATCAGTAGGGAATGGAAAATGACAAATACTCTAATCGATCTTCAAGACATTAGAAAGAAATATGGAACTGGGGATGCTCAAGTTCAGGCACTTGCAGGAGTAACTCTCCAGGTACAAGAAGGGGAACTGGTTGCTGTTATGGGAGCATCAGGGTCAGGTAAGTCAACCATGCTTGCTATAGCCGGTGGTTTAGAAAGACCAGACTCAGGAACTACAAAAGTTGATGGCATGGAACTCTTCTCAACACCAGAAAAAGAATTGGCAAGACTGAGAAGACAAACCATCGGTTATGTATTTCAGGACTTCAACCTAATTCCTTCTCTAACAGCAATTGAGAATGTAGCTTTGCCGCTTGAACTTGATGGTGTTTCACGAGGTGAAGCCAGAATAGCTGCGGAAGATGCATTAGAGCTAATGCAAATCAAAGAAATCGCAAAACGTTTCCCTGACCAGATCTCCGGTGGTCAGAGGCAAAGAGTCGCAATTGCTAGAAGCATTGTTGGGTCTAGAAAAGTGATTCTTGCTGATGAACCAACTGGAGCATTGGATTCAAGAACTGGCGAAGCAGTAATTAGAGCTCTTCGTGAACGTATTGATGGAGGAGCAGCAGGAATCCTTGTTACCCACGATGCTAAGAATGCAGCCTGGGCTGACCGCATTCTTCTGATCCGTGATGGTTCAATCGTTGACGAAGCAAGAACCAAGCGCGATCTAAATGAATTGATGAAGAATGTCTAGGGGGATTTTTGCTCGAGTGAACAGCCGAGCTGTTGGGTTGAAGATGGCGAGAAGAAACGTTTCTCGTAATAAAGTTCAGTCCATTCTGATCATCTTGGTCATAGCAATGCCTGTGGCTCTTGCATCATTTGGTTTCACATTCCGAGAAAGTAGCCGACTCACACCAGAGGAAAGAGCAACATATAACTTAGGACAAGCTCAGGTAAAAATTAACCAGAGTCTTGCCCCAAGCAAATACAACTATCAAAATCCTGAAGATGAGGTCGCTACACATTTCAACCCAAACCAAATGGATTCTTGGAGTGGAACACCTCCTGACGAATCAAAAGCAATTGACCTTGAATCCATAATTGGTGGCTATACATGGTTGTCTGAGCGGACTTCAACGCAAGTCACGAAGATTGAGTTTGGTCAAACAAATGTTGAAGTTATTGAAGTAGAAGCCTGGGATGACAATCTTGAGGGAATATATTTTGACTTTAGTGGAGCCGCTCCAAGTAACGAGAACGAAGCTCTTCTGAATAAGTCTGCCCTGAAAAGACTGGGAGTGACCGTTGGTGGCCTAGTTGAGTTCATTGAACTGGATCGATCGCTAAAGATCGTTGGAACTATTGAGGACTCAAGATCTAGTGCAAAGAATTCTCAGATCTTTGTTCAGCCAGGTGCTGTTTCTGTTAATGGCACCAACGCGCAAAGCACCAGTTTCTATGGGATTGGGGCTAAACCCACAACTTGGAAAGAAGTTACTGAACTAAACAAGCTGGGTTACGGTGTCTTATCTAGAGACGTTATCTTTAATCCCCCCGCCAAGGAAGACATTCCTTTAGTTGTTGCAGGTGGCGGTTACCCAAGCGAATCCATCTCATCCCTAGTACAGGTTCTGGTGCTTTTCCCCTTGCTTCTTATGCCAGTAGTTGTTCTAACTGGATCCGCTTTCTCCTTTGGAGCGAGACGACAACTTAGGTCTATCGCAGTGATGAGTTCGCTTGGTGCGAAGAGGTCAACACTGAGATTCATCACTATTGCCAGCGGTTTGTGGCTTGGATTTCTAGGTGGTGTAGTCGGTTCCATACTTGGAGCTGCTGTATCGTTCTTCCTCTCACCCTCATTCACAGATGGGGCTAAGATTTCCTACCCAGGCTTCCATGTACCTTGGCTTGTTTTAGGGGGGATTGCTTTAGGTGGAGCTTTGATTGGTGGGCTCGTGAGTGCCATTCCTGCATTTAGAGCTGCCAAAGTTGATGTGCTGAGCACTCTTAGAGGAACAAGGCGAGATGCCAAGGTCAAGAAACGCTCAGGCATCTTTGGGTTGGTTTTGATAGCTCTAGGCGTCATTGGCCTTCTTGTAAGCGTCCCTATTTGGGTTTATTTGGAGGACCAAGCCACCAAGGTCGAATTAGGTTGGGAGAGAGCTGCCGAACTTGCGAGACTAACTTTGCAGTTGTCCTTGCTATCGTCGATGGTCACAATAGTTGGAATGATGATTGGTTCATCTTGGTTGCTGGTCTTTGCAAGATTTATTTTCAAGCGAATAGGCCTTGCAGCTAACTTCGCAACAAATGACTTGGTATTCAACAGGAAGAGATTCACCGCCGTGATCTCTTCAGTTATTGCCACAAGTTTCGTGGCTGCGCTTGTACTGTCTTTCTACTACACGCTCACTGAACCTCAGATATCTGGATATAAACCCTCTGGGGAGTTCAACCAACTGCAAACTTCTGGCTTCTACCCAAACGAAGAGCTAAAAACAAAAGAGGATTTAGCTGATTATATAGCTCAGCAAAATAAGACCGCGGAGCAGGCAGTTAAGAGCGCCAATCAGGTAGCACCTGTAGCCTCATCGTCAGTGATTAGTGTCCACAAGAGCTTTGAGAGCATCGGTTATAGAACCTATGAAACAGGAGAATTAATCCTGGGTGCTGAAGGTCAGATTCCTTACGCCAAAATTGATTACAACTACTTGTGTCCAGGTATGTCTGCTAGTCCCGACTACAAAAAGTTGACTGACGCATATGTGCGAAATAACTGGAAACTGGCCAATGAAATAAGTTCGCAAGAAAAGTATTCGGATTGCGACAGGGTGTCCAGGTCTTCGAGTGATTTCTTTGTTGCAACTCCAAAAGAGCTGCGAGTTTTGCTTGGTGGGCGGGTTGATTCTGCTGCTGAAGACGCACTTGCGAAAGGCCAAGCTGTAGTTTTCAATAAGGGATTCTTAACTGACGGAAAATTGCAACTTGATTGGTATCCGTCAGGAATCACGTCTCTTGTCATGGGTGAGAAGTTCTTGTACAACACTAAATATGAGCCACCTCAGGATGAGCAAGGCAATGTGATTCAGTTCGGTAAACCTAGCCGGGTTGAAAGGCTTCCAGCGGTTCTTTCTTCATCTCCTAATCCGCAGATCAGTTTCATAATTCCCCCACAAACTGCCAATAGTTTGGGGATAGATTTCCACCCCATGATGGCTTTCGTCAACTTTGCGGAACCACTAACTCAATCTCAAAAGGATATGCTGCCCGAAGAATTTCCAAATCGTTTTCAATATGAGGAAGGGCCAACTTGGAATCTGGACGGCTTCGCTTGGCTCATTGCTTTAATCGCTGGCCTATTTGTATTAGCGTCCACCGCAATCGCACTCGGCCTCTCACAAATTGAAAGCAAGGCAGATCATTCAACGCTGTGGTCAGTAGGAGCTTCAAAACTGTTTAGGTCAAGGGCTGTTTCATTCCAAGCACTTACTCTCAGTTTGCTTGGGACAGTATGCGGATCAACCGTAGGGTTCCTGCTTGTCTTTGTGTTGAGCTCTAGTCTTCGAGCAGAGTTCCAAACCCCAGTTCCGCAGAGCTTGTTCTTGATTGTGGGAGTTCCTCTCATAGCCGCTATAGGTTTCCTCATTGGAACACCTAAGAGATACAAGTTCAACCCTCGATTGGCTCTAGATTAGGCACGAGAATTAAACCAAGATATTCGGGTATTCTTTAGAGGCACCCGTCCGGCTGATTACAGGCGGATGGGAGCACTGGCTAGTTACCCAAGCGGCCAAAGGGATCTGACTGTAAATCAGCCGGCTCAGCCTTCGGGGGTTCGAATCCCTCACTAGCCACGAATGCCCCAGCCCTCCACGGCTGGGGTTTTTCTGTCGTAAGAATCAAGGAGAACAAAGAGTGCAAGACCCAAAGATGTTAGTTGATAGTGAAAGCTCTCAACCTGCCGGCGATGAACTTATTGGTTGGAAGCAAAGGGTCACTGTTTTCCTAGTTGGCCAAACCATTTCAACTTTTGGGTCGCTTTTGGTCCAGTATGCACTTTTATGGCACCTGACTATCACTAGCAAGTCAGGTTTGGTCCTTGCTCTAGCGGCTGTGTTTGGTTTCTTGCCTCAGGCGATTGTGTCTATCTTCGCTGGAGTTTGGGCAGATCGCATGAATCGCAAAGTGATGATTATCATCGCCGACTCTTCAATTGCGCTAGCCACTCTTGTTCTTGCTTTCTTTATGCTCTCAGGAATTGATGATCTCTGGTTGATCTATTTAGTTATGGCAGTTCGTTCCTTTGGAGCTGGTTTTCAAATGCCAGCAATCTCAGCTCTTGTCCCACAAATTGTGCCTTCGGATAAGTTGCTTAGAGTGAATGGAATTAACAGCAGCGTTCAGTCTGCGCTGCTCATTCTTGCCCCTGTTGCTGCCGCAGGTATTTACTCAACTATGTCGCTATCGGCCATTTTGTTTGTTGACGTTGTAACTGCCGTGATCGGGCTATCTCTACTGGCAACAATTAGGGTACCTTCCCTTGCCAGAGTGAACAGCTTGGAAAAGCCTTCCTACTTCGCAGACCTGAAAGAAGGCCTGACTTACATTTTCCGAAACGATCTTGTTCGCTGGATTATGGCCATTTACTCAATAATCTTCTTGCTAATCGTTGCTCCTTCAAATCTTTCACCGTTGATGCTTGTTAGAAACTTTGGAAGTGAAGTGTGGCTTCTAACTGTTCTGGAACTCTCATTTGGAATTGGCATGCTTGCCGGAGGAGCTTTGATTGCAATCCTGGCCTCGAAGATAAATCGACTTGGCATGATGATTGGGACATCGATTCTGTTTGGAGTGCTCGCCATTGTTCTTGGCTTTGCCACAAACCTCATTCTTTTCTATGCAGTGTTCTTCCTAATCGGACTTGTAGTGCCAGCCTTCTCAACATCTTCAATGACTCTCCTTCAAGAAACAGTTGAACCGGAGCGCCACGGCAGAGTGTTTGGCTTTGTTGGAATCGTAATGACTTTGGCTATGCCAGTCGGAATGGCAATACTGGGTCCTCTGGCTGATATTGTCTCTGTCGAGTTTCTTCTAATTGTTACTGGAGTCATGACTGTACTTATCGCTGTGCTGTCAGTTCTTCTCCCAGGTGGAAAGAAAGCGATTGCCGCAGCTCATGCCTCCACTGGGTCAAAGATATCTCAAGAGTCAACTAGCTAGAGTGGCACTCGATCCACTTTGCCTTTCAGCAACCAGCAAAAGCCAAATACCATTGGTCTAGTGAACATCCAGAAGATTAGCTACCCGGAAGACTTACCGGTTAGTGCTCGCCGTAGCGAGATTCTGGAGGCTATCAAGAACAACCAAGTAGTTGTTATAGCTGGAGCAACGGGTTCAGGTAAAACTACTCAGATTCCTAAAATGTGTCTTGAGCTTGGTAGAAACAGCATTGCTCACACCCAACCCAGAAGAATTGCTGCCAGAGCGGTTGCTGAACGTATTGCTGAAGAGCTAAAGGTAGATCTGGGAGACCTAGTTGGTTACCAGGTTAGATTCACAGATCAGTCAAGTGCGAAAACAAAAGTGAAAGTAATGACTGATGGCATCTTGCTGAATGCCATGCAGAGAAATAAGAAACTAGAGCAATACGACACCATCATCATTGATGAGGCTCATGAGAGAAGCCTCAACATTGACTTCCTGCTTGGATACATTAAACAGATCCTCCCAAAGCGACCAGATCTCAAAGTCATTATTACTTCTGCAACTATTGACCCTGAGTCTTTCAGTAAGCACTTCAATGATGCTCCCATCATTGAAGTCTCTGGAAGAACATATCCCATCGAGATTAGATATAGACCTATCAATCAAGATGAAGAAGATAATCCAGATCCTGATGCCAGCACAACAGCTCGTGATTACATTGATGGAATCTTGAGTGCTATTGATGAGCTCTCATTTGAAGAGAACGGCGATGTTCTGGTATTTCTTTCAGGTGAATCTGAAATCAAAGATGCTCAAGAAGCTATTCAAGGAAGAATCACATCTGGTGCTCTAGGTAAAGGAATAGAGGTTCTTCCTCTTTATGGAAGGCTCTCATCTGCTGAACAACACAGAGTATTTGAAACTAGCAAAGTAGCTGGGCTCAAGAAAAGAATCATCCTTGCAACTAACGTTGCTGAAACTTCGCTAACCATTCCTAACATCAAATACGTCATTGATGCAGGAACTGCCCGTATCTCTAGATACTCGCCAGCAGCTAAGGTTCAAAGACTTCCAATTGAAGCTATCTCTAAGGCAAGTGCTAACCAAAGAGCAGGTCGTGCTGGAAGAACTAGCCCAGGTGTGGTGATCAGACTCTATTCAGAACTTGAGTATGAAGCTAAGTCAGAATTCACAGATCCAGAGATTCTTAGAACCAACCTTGCATCTGTAATTCTGCAAGCAGCTCAATTGGGGCTAGGAGATATAACTAAGTTTCCATTCTTGCAAGCACCTGAATCCAGGGGAGTCAAGGACGGCTTGTCTCTTCTTACTGAACTTGGTTGTTTGAAAGATCCAAAGAGTAAAGAAGTTGAACTAACGGATGTTGGTAAAAGCCTTGCTCGCTTACCTATAGAGCCACGCTTTGCAAGAATGCTTTTGGAATCTAAGAAGCATGACCTTGTTCGTGAAGTAATGATTATTGTGGCAGGGCTAACTATCCAAGACC
>JBIJAB010000038.1:0-7696 GCA_044345975.1 Rhodoluna sp. | reverse complement strand
TGGCTGGTTGACATTGGTCCTGGCGCAGGTGTTCACGGTGGTGAAGTGGTTCACAGCGGTAGCTACAAGGCAATCCTGACCAACAAGGAATCCATCACTGGTGCTTTTCTTTCTGGTCGAGAATCAATCGAGACACCAAAGAAGAGAAGACCAGTAGATAAGAACCGTGAGATCAAGGTTGTTGGAGCAAGGGAAAACAACCTCAAGAACATTGATGTCACTTTCCCACTAGGTACATTCACAGCCGTCACCGGTGTTAGTGGTTCAGGAAAGTCTTCACTTGTCAACGATGTTCTCTACGAAGTATTAGCTAATAAGCTCAACGGAGCCAAAGGCGTTGCTGGAAAGCACACGAGAGTTGAAGGCCTAGATCAGCTAGACAAGGTTGTGCACGTTGACCAGAACCCAATCGGTAGAACACCAAGATCTAACCCGGCCACCTACACCGGCGTTTTTGATCACATCCGCAAGTTATTCGCGGATACCCAAGAATCAAAGGCCAGGGGATACCAGCAGGGTCGATTCTCATTCAACGTTAAGGGCGGTCGATGTGAGGCCTGTAGCGGTGATGGAACTCTAAAGATTGAGATGAACTTCCTTCCCGATGTCTATGTGTCTTGTGAGGTTTGTCACGGTGCTAGATACAACCGAGAGACACTACAGGTCAAATACAAGGGCAAGTCAATCTCAGAAGTACTTGAGATGCCGATTTCAGAAGCAGCTGAGTTCTTCCAGGCAATCACTTCCATCGCACGATATCTAGACACTTTGGTAGATGTTGGTCTGGGCTATGTTCGTCTTGGACAAAGTGCAACAACTCTTTCCGGAGGTGAAGCTCAGCGTGTGAAGCTAGCTACTGAACTTCAGAAGCGATCATATGGGAGAAGTATTTACGTTCTAGATGAACCAACAACTGGTCTGCACTTCGAAGACGTTAGAAAACTCTTGCTTGTTCTCAATGGTTTAGTTGATAAAGGCAACACTGTCATTGTTATTGAACACAACCTAGATGTCATCAAGTCTTCTGACTGGGTTGTTGATATTGGTCCTGAAGGTGGATCTAGAGGTGGCGAAGTTGTCGCAGTTGGAACCCCTGAGCAGATTGCAAAGGTAGCCAAGTCACACACAGGAAAATTCCTCAAGGAAATCCTTAGTTAGAAATGGCCAACGACCTTAGCTTTAGGCCGAAGAGCTCAGAGATCCCTTCTGATCCTGGCGTTTATCGATTCTTGGACGAGAATGGTCGAGTTCTTTACGTTGGTAAAGCTAAGAATCTAAGAGCAAGACTCACGTCTTACTTTGCTCCACTAAACACTTTGCAAGAGAAGACCAGACGCATGGTCCTCTCAGCAAGAGATGTGAACTGGACCATAGTCAAAACTGAGTTTGAGGCCTTGCAGCTTGAGTTCACTTGGATCAAAGAGTTCAATCCGCCTTTCAACGTTCGATTTAAGGATGACAAAAGTTACCCGTATCTGGCCATAACCATGGGTGATGCAGTTCCGAGAGTTTTTATCACTCGAAACAGAGACATAAAAGGGGCCAAATACTTTGGTCCTTACACAAAGACCTGGGCCATTAGAGACACTCTCGATAGCCTGCTGAAGGTCTATCCGATACGTTCCTGTTCTTCAGGTGTTTACAACACCGCTAAATCTACTGACCGTCCATGTCTACTAGCTGACATCGGCAAGTGTTCAGCTCCTTGTGTTTCTAGGGTTACACCAGAAAAGCACAAAGAACTTGCCAAAGGTTTTGCTGACTTTCTGCAGTCTGGGGACGAATCTCACGTTGAAACACTTCGTGCAAGAATGCTCAATGCTTCAGATGATAAGAATTTTGAACTTGCAGCAAAACTGAGAGATAACATCATCGCCCTAGACACCGTTCTTGAAAAAAGCACGGTGGTCTTCACAGATCAAACCGATGCTGACTTGTTTGGGATTGCTGATGACGAGCTGGCGGCAGCTGTTAGCCTGTTCCGAGTTCGAGGTGGTCGCATCAGAGGTGTGATGGGTTGGGTTGTCGATAAAGAACTAGAGCGAGACCAATCAGAACTTGTCGAATACCTTCTGCAGAATGTTTATGGCAAGGACGCAACATTCGCTAGCGATGTCCCGAAGGAAGTATTGGTTCCAGTTCTTCCTGAGGATGCGGATGCATTGAGCCAATGGCTATCAGGGATCAGGGGATCCAAGGTTGACCTTCGCATTCCTCAACGTGGAGACAAGAGAGCCCTTGCTGAAACAGCTCTGACCAACGCAAGACACGCACTTGGGTTATACAAACTTCGCAGAACTGCTGACTTCACTGCTCGAAGTGAAGCCCTTGCTGATTTACAGGAAGCTTTGAAGTTGGAGACAGCCCCGCTTCGCATTGAATGTTTTGACGTATCGCACTTAGGCGGAACTGGCATTGTTTCTTCGATGGTTGTCTTTGAAGATGGTCTTCCTAAAAAGAGCCAATACCGAAAGTTCAACATTGAGTCCTCCAGTGATGACACAGAGTCGCTATACCAAACATTGACCAGAAGACTGAAGTATCTCAACGACGGCATTCCAGATAACGACAACAAGTTCAGCTATCGACCTGGACTTCTAATAGTTGATGGCGGGCAGCCTCAGGTGAACGCCGCGGCAAAGGCTATGCAGGACAGTGGGATTAGTGATATTGCAGTCATTGGCTTGGCTAAACGTTTGGAGGAGATTTGGCTTCCCAATAACTCATTCCCAGTAATCCTGCCGCGAGGGTCTGAAGCTCTGTTCTTGCTCCAGAGAGTTCGAGATGAAGCTCACCGATTTGCCATTACTGCTCAGCGAGCTCAGCGTAAATCAAGCATTGCGACTGAGTTGGGCTCCATTGAAGGCCTAGGGGATAAGAGGGTTTCAGCCCTACTCAGAAGGTTCGGATCAGCCAAACGACTCAAGTTAGCCACAGTTGAGGAAATAGCCGAGGTGGCTGGAATAGGGCCAGTTTTGGCTGAATCCATAGCCCAGAGGCTTGCTGAAGCCGATAAATAGCACTTAGGGCAATTTGGCTTTTGGAACTCGGGCGTGTCGCAAAGTGGTTAGAGTTATCACTAGGCAATGAAAGGTCCGAATTGAACACAGCAAAGTCATACGAGTTACTGGTGGTAACTGGGATGTCTGGTGCCGGGCGGTCAACCGTGGCTAACGCTCTTGAAGACATGGATTGGTATGTCGTAGACAACCTGCCACCTCAAATGCTCAAGCCAATGGCAGAGCTGTTCTCTATGGCTGAAAAGAGTTTACCGAGACTGGCAGTTGTTATCGATGCCCGCGGTGGAGGTCTCTTCGAAGATTTGTCTGGTTACATCAGCGAACTACAAAGTAGCAACATTGATGTTCAGGTTCTATTCCTAGAGGCTAACGACGCAACCCTAATCAAGCGATTTGAACAAGTTAGAAGACCTCATCCGCTGCAGGGCGATGGAACAATCTCCGACGGCATTGCCATCGAGCGTTCGAGATTGCTTCCACTAAGAGAACAAGCTGATCTGATTATCGACAGTAGCGACCTAAACGTTTATCAGTTAGGTTCCAAGATTGCAGAGTCTTTCTCCACTGAGCAGTCCAGCAAGTTAAAGCTCATAATCCAGAGCTTCGGTTTCAAGTACGGATCTCCAAGTGACGCTGACCTTATTGCAGACATGAGATTCATTCCAAATCCTTACTGGAATGAAGAACTTCGACCTTACAACGGGGAAGACAAACAAGTTGCCGATTACGTATTAGCCCAAGAAGGTGCGGAGGAGTTCATAAGTAATTACGTTGCTGCCCTAAAGCCTGTCCTTCTTGGTTACCAAAGAGAGAATCGTAAGCGAGTTTCTATCGGTATTGGTTGTACAGGTGGCAAGCATCGTTCAGTGGCTACTGCGATTGAAATAGCTAAGCGGCTTGCAAAGTTCGATGGAATTGAAGTAAGCATCAAGCACCGAGACCTAGGAAAAGAGTAGTAATGGCATTAACGGCAGAGCTTAAAGACGAGCTGGCAAGAGTTGAAGTAACCAAAAGCACAGTTCGTGCAGCAGAGTTGGCAACAATTCTTAGATTCTGTGGTGGATTGCACCTTGTTGGCGGAAAGATCGTTGTTGAAGTTGAAGTTGACACTGCTCAACTGGCTCGTCGTGTCAGCAAAGACCTAAACGAAGTTTTCGGTGTAGAAAGTGAACTAGCTGTTATCTCAGCTGGTGGCATTAGAAAAACTGCCCACTACAGAATCAAAGTCACTGAGAACGCCGAAACCTTGGCCCGCCAAACTGGTCTAATCGACACTAAGAATCGTCCAGTTAGAGGTCTACCAGCAGCATTGGTATCAGGTAGCAAGGCAGATGCTGAAGCGGTTTGGCGTGGAGCTATTTTGGCTCACGGATCCCTTACAGACCCAGGACGATCGGCAACTCTTGAAATCACCGCTCCTGGTAACGAGGCGGCAATGGCCCTAGTAGGTATTGCTAGAAGACTAGATGTTTTTGCCAAGGTTAGAGAAGCTCGTGGTGTCTATCGCGTGGTTGTTCGTGAAGGCGATGCCATCGTTGAAATTCTGAAGCACGTTGGAGCACATGGAGTTGTTCTAAAGTATGAGGAGCTTAGAGTTCGACGTGAAGTTCGTGGCAAGCAGAACCGTCTTGCAAACTTTGATAACGCTAACCTCATGAGATCTGCTCAGGCAGCCGTAGCCTCAGGGCAAAGAGTGAAGCGGGCTATGGAGATTCTTGGCGATGACATTCCTGAACACCTAAGAGTTGCAGGTGAGCTACGCCTTAACAATAGAGACGCAAGCCTTGATGACCTAGGCAGACTTGCCGTTCCACCATTGACCAAGGATGCAATCGCTGGAAGAATCCGACGTTTGCTAGCTTTAGCGGATAAAGTTGCAGCAGAGCGTGGAATTCCAAACACTGAACTTGAAACCCAAGAGAACGACTAAATAAGGAGCTAAAAATGAGCAAATACGTATTGCCAGACCTGAGTTACGACTACGGAGCTCTAGAGCCGAACATCTCTGGAAAGATCATGGAACTGCACCACGATAAGCACCACTTGGCTTACGTAAACGGTGCGAACTCAGCACTTGATGCTCTGGCAGAAGCTAGAGAGAAAAACGATCTAACCATGGTGAACAAGTTCCAAAAGGACCTTGCATTCAACCTTGCAGGTCACGTCAACCACACTGTTTTCTGGAAGAACATGTCTCCAGAAGGTGGCGACAAGCCAACCGGTGAGCTAGCTGCTGCTATCGACGAGTACTTTGGTTCATTTGATGCTTTCAAAGCTCACTTCAGCGCTAGCGCCCTTGGCATCCAAGGCTCAGGCTGGTCTATTTTGGTCTGGGACATTCTGGGCCAGAAGCTGATCATTGAACAGCTTTATGACCACCAGGGCAACCTTTCAGTGGGCTCAATCCCACTATTAATGCTCGACATGTGGGAGCACGCCTTCTACCTGGACTACCAGAACGTAAAGCCAGAGTACGTAAAGGCCTTCTGGAACATCGTCAACTGGGCTGATGTTCAAGACCGCTTCCTAGAGGCTAGCAAGAACACTTCCACTCTTCTGCTACCCTAATAACTAGGTATCCCACCCGACGTTGAGTGGTTAGAAGCCAATACACCCCTCAAAAATGCACCTTTAGGGTGCTCAAAATAAATGGAGTAAAACAATGACCACACGCGTTGGAATCAATGGTTTTGGACGTATCGGAAGAAACTTCCTAAGAGCCGAACTAACTAAGGGCACAGACCTAGAGATCGTTGCAGTAAACGACCTAAGCGACCCTAAGGGCTTAGCTCACCTTCTGAAGTATGACTCTGTGATGGGTCGCCTAAACATGGATGTCCAAGTCGACGGGCAGAACATCATCGTGGGCGGAACAACCATCAAGGTTCTTGCTGAGCGCGACCCAGCTAACCTTGGTTGGGGAGATCTAGGCGTAGACATCGTTATTGAATCAACTGGTCGTTTTACAGACGCTAAAGATGCAATCAAGCACATTGAAGCAGGTGCAAAGAAAGTAGTTATCTCGGCTCCAGCAACCGGCGAAGATGCAACTTTCGTAATCGGTGTTAACGAGCACCTATACGATCCTGCAAACCACCACATCATCTCAAACGCTTCTTGCACAACCAACTGTCTAGCTCCTATGGCTAAGGTTTTCAACGACACCTTCGGAATCGTAAATGGCTTAATGACCACAGTTCACGCTTACACAGCAGACCAGAACCTACAGGATGGCCCACACAGCGACCTACGTCGTGCTCGCGCAGCGGGAATCAACATTGTCCCTTCTTCAACTGGAGCTGCTAAGGCTTTGGGGCTCGTTCTTCCAGAACTAAAAGGTAAGTTAGACGGTTTCGCTCTTCGTGTTCCAGTCCCTACTGGTTCAATCACAGACCTGACTCTTGTCTCAAAGGTTGAGGTAACAATCGATGAAATCAAGGCAGCCTACAAAGCAGCAGCAGCTGGTTCACTAAAGGGAATCTTGATGTACACAGAAGACGAGATCGTTTCAAGTGACATTGTCACTGACCCACACTCATCAATCTTCGATGCAGGCCTGGTTCGCGTGATCGGTGGAACAACAGTCAAGCTTTCTTCTTGGTATGACAACGAGTGGGGTTACTCAAACCGCCTAGTTGATCTGACCGAGCTCGTTGCTGCAAAGCTCTAAATCAAGCGATGCGCACACTAGCTGACCTTCCAGACCTAAAGTCGAAGCGGGTAATCATTCGCTGCGATCTGAACGTTCCACTTGATGGAGCCAGAATCACTGATGACGGCAGAATAATTGCTTCTTTACCAACACTGAACTACTTGATTCAGCGAGGTGCCAAGGTAGTTGTGATCAGCCACCTGGGTCGTCCAGAGGGTGCTCCAGACAGCAAGTATTCTCTTGAGCCAGTAGCTAACCGTTTACGCGAGTTGCTTTCAACTACAGTTTCATTCAGCCCAACAACTGTTGGGCCTGAGGCAACAGAAGCGGTTGCGAATCTAGAAGATGGTCAAGTTCTAGTACTTGAGAACCTTCGATTCAATGCAGGAGAGACAGCCAAGGACGAAGCCTCAAGAAGTAGTTTTGCTTCTGAACTTGCGAGCATGGGTGACTTTTTTGTTAGTGATGGCTTTGGCGTTGTTCACCGTAAGCAAGCTTCGGTTTACGAGCTAGCAGGATTGCTTCCAAGTGCTGCAGGGCTTCTAATTGAAAAAGAACTTGAAGTCTTAACCAGACTCACCCAGAACCCAGAGCGACCTTATGCTGTTGTTCTTGGAGGTTCAAAGGTCTCTGACAAGCTCGGTGTTATTGATCACCTTCTCCCACACGTTAACCAGTTACTAATCGGTGGAGGTATGGTTTTCACCTTCCTAGCTGCCCTTGGTCACAAAGTCGGTTCTAGTCTTTTGGAAGTTGATCAGATTGAAACAGTCAAGGGATACCTGAAGAGAGCCGAAGAACTTGGTGTTGAAGTTGTTTTACCAACAGACATTGTTGTTGCAAGCAAGTTTGGTGCTGATGCTGAAGTTGCAATCACCAAAGCATCTCAGATTGAAGAAACTCCTTTCGGTGAAAAAGGCTTAGGTCTAGACATTGGTCCTAAGAGTGCACTTGCTTTTGCTGATGCAATTCGGGGAGCGAAAACTGTCTTCTGGAATGGCCCGATGGGTGTCTTTGAAATTGA
>JBIJAB010000037.1:0-7738 GCA_044345975.1 Rhodoluna sp. | reverse complement strand
AGCAAACTAAGAGGAGTGCAAAGATGGCTGAGGATTTCAATGGACAGGATTTGTCTGGAGTTCAATACGATGAGTCTTTTACCGATGGCAGCAACTTCGCTGGAGCTAACCTGACAGAGGCTGACTTTACGGGGGCGTCTTTAATGAACTGTGTTTTTACAAACGCTCAGATGGTGAACTTTGTTGGTGAGGGAGCCCAGTTCAATGGCTCAAGTTTCACTAAAGCTAACTTGATGGGAGCCAACTTTGCTGGAGCAGACCTGGCGAACTGCACATTTGGCTATACAGATCTGACTAACGTCTGCTTCGATGGGGCAAACTTGTTCAATGTTGACCTAAGGGATGCGATTCTTGATGGGGCCACCTTTGAGGGAGCAATCCTTGAAGAGACAATCTTTCCTAGCAAACCAAGCACCGGGAGTTCATCTAGTGGATCTGACGATGATTCGGGTGATGATGACGAAGGTGATGGCTTCAGGGAGGACTACATGCGAGATTCAGGGAATTACTAGGCCACAAACTCTTTAGGTGATGAGGAGTAACTGAAATAACAGTTACGGTCCCGAACTAACGGTTGTGGAAAGCCAGAACCTGCTTGGCAAAAGCTTCTGCTAAGTCCCAGGCTTGTTTGCGATAGCTTGCTGCTAGTTGATGTGATTTGGCTATTTGTTCTTCAAGGTCGATGCCTTCTCTAAGGAATGCACGTCGGTATGTGCTTAGCCAAGCTAACTGTTGAGAGAGACCTACTTCTGGGTGGAACTGAGTTGCCCATGCACTTGAGCCAACTCTGAAGGCTTCGATGGTCCCGTTGCTTTCACCTAGAAGAACAGCGTTATCTGGCAGGTCAAAGGTGTCGTAGTGAAATTGGAAGGCGTCTGCACTTTCACCTAATGAACTAATTACTGGATCTTTTGATGCTTCTGGAAGCATGGTTACTTTGGTCCAAGCGAACTCCCCGGCAGCAGCTTTATAGACTCGAGCACCTGCAGCTGAGGCTAGTAGTTGAGAACCAAAGCAGAGACCTAGTAGTGGAGTCGCTGTTTCTAGAGCCCACTCCATAATCTTTCTCTCATGGCTCATCCAAGGATGCTCGGCTTCTTCTAATACACCTGCGTGAGCACCTAGCGAGATGATGCCTGAGTATTGATCTAGTGTGTCTATCTCAGGTAAGCCATCACCATCATTCTGGACATCCCAGGTGTTCATAAGGATGCCTGCTTCGGCAATAGGGTTAGCCATCTCGTTGAGGTGGTCATCAATGTCATGCACTATGACAAGAATCTTTGGTTGGGTGGTCATAAAATCCTTCCGCTGGCGCCATTCTAATGCTCAGCGTTGCTGTGACTGAATGTCTCAAAGTGGTTCTTTGGCTAGGTGCCCAGAGATATTGGGGGGGGCCTACAGGGGCCAGCCTCTGAGTCATTGGGGCCCAAAAGATGCAATTTCAATGAAATTTTCGCGAACACCATAGTCAATGCTAGACGTGATATTAGACAGTCTGTACAATAAAAAGCATGAAAAATCGACTCATTATTAGTTCAACTGTCGCAATAGTGTTCGGCAGTTTTGTATTTGCTCAGCCAGCTTCAGCTACCACGATCAACGTAGCTCTAGGGGAAATGAACTTTGGTGCCACATCTGGAACCAACCAGCCAACCGATATCGGTAAAGACAAAGGTCTTGGCTTTAGCCACCGCTACAACGATGTATTCGCAGGTGTTGATGCAGTGGCAACAGTGCTTGAAGTAGAAAACGTCGACAGCGATGATGACGAGACCAATGGTGCAGACGGACTTATGGACGAGTTTGATGAAGCAGATGATGAAAGCGGCCGCTCTATCGATTTGAGCCTTGATGTTTTTGGTGAAAGTGGTGGCGAGGGTGTCCCAGCCGATTCTTCACTTGGAAAAGTTACATTCAGACTTGATTTTGTTGAAGCAGACTCTAACCAGGCAGTTACGCTTCAGAACATTGCTATGCGTGTGGTTGACATTGACAACGAGCAGTTCGCACAGTTTGCTGGAATTACTGCATACGAGCTCTCATCAAACCCAACATCTGTCCTAACAGCAACTGGCCAAGGAGGAGCTTACGAGTTCGCTGATCTAGGCGGCACAGACTCCGATTCAGAGAAAGAAGAAAACTGGGTTGCGGTTGAGTATTCAGAGGCAAGCACGATCACAATTACTCTAGGAGCTCGCCAAGCAGGTGGAGCAAGCTTTGGTGTCACATTCGCTGACACTGAATGGAGTGAAGCTCCAACACGCACCACTCCTGAACTAACTCCTTACACACTTTCTTACGATGCTAACGAAGCTTCTGAAGGATCAGTTCCTCAGATGCAGTCATCAACGACACTTTCTACTGTTGTTACCTTGGCAGCACCGCAGGGTGACCTAGTAAAGACAGATTGTACATTCGAGGGTTGGAACACTAAGACAGATGGCTCAGGAAGCACATTCGTAGATTCTGAACCGATCACGCTCACAGCTAACACAACACTTTATGCACAGTGGAACTGTGAAGCACAGGAAGAAACAACCGGTGGCGAGGAGCTTGCAGATACAGGTGAAGAACTGGACTACATGACGATGGCCGCTTTGTTTGCGATTGTGACAGGTTTCGCCCTGTTCGCTTTAGGTAGACGCAAGCGAGCATAAGCGTAACTACCAAATGATTTGTACCCTCCTTTCAAACGGGGGTTCAAATCTTTAACTGGCGCACTTAAAACAAATAGTGGATAACTCCAACGCCAAATGGCCTTTGGGGGTTAGCCTGTCTTTGCGATGATAGCGACACTAACTAGAGCAACCAAAAGGCTAAGCCGTTCAGGGCTTGAGCTTGAGCCTTGTGGCGATAGTCTGTGGGAAGTCAGAAGATCTGGGGAGTTAGAGGTTGTGGCTCAGATCGGTTTTGTAGATTTCAAGAGCCAAGGGCCATCTGCTTCTTTAGTTGTATCAAAGAGCCAGCAGGGGAGTATGGCTTGGGTTGCTGAAGGTATTCGTATCTTGTTGGATTATGCCTTTGATGAATACAAGTTAGGCAAAGTAACAGCTCGTGCATCTGTTGAACAGCTGTCTTTACTTGCAGCTCTAGAGGACTTTGGCTTTGTTGAGAAATCTAGAAGCTATGAAGGTAAGAAGATCCGTCTAGTTGCTGATCGCTGGGATTACATCAGAGCACTGGCTGAAACAGAGATGCTTGAGAAGCTAGAAGACCGTGAGTGGTCCTTCGGTTTCGATAATGGTCGAAGAAGAGCAGGCATGTGTTCCTATAACGATAAGAAGATAACTGTCAGTAAGTATCTAGCTCTCGTTCACTCGATTGATGATGTGATGCAAACACTTCTGCATGAAATCGCTCACGCGATTTGTGGACCTAAAGAAGGTCATGGTAAAAAGTGGTTAGCAACAGCAAAAAGGATTGGTTATCGTAACGATAAATACACAGGCCAAGAGATTGCTGCTGCTTATGCGCCGTATAAAGGACTATGCCCTAACGGACATGAACACTTTAGATATAGAAAGCCATCAAGGCTTTATAGCTGCCAGCACTGCAGTAATGGATATAACAGCAAATACATGATTGATTGGTCAGCCAGAGCTAACTAGAAGGCCCTGTGACTACAGGTTTCGTTTGTCGTCTGGGTTAGTTGAATCATTCTTCGGTTCTTCGAAGACAGGATTAACCCAAACAAAGTTTTGCCCTGAAGGAACTTCTGAGGCTTTGGGCACGCTAAAGCTTTGCTCGGGTAAGGACTCTTCTGGGAATCGTCCAGCTGAAGTTGAAACCGGGGAAGTAGATGCTGAAGTTTTGTTACCAGCTTTTCTAAACTCATTCACTGATTTGACATAGTCAACACCCCAACCAATCAGCTTTCTAATTCTCTTTCTGAAAAGGAATACAACTAGTAGAAGAACTAGAAGAGATTTCCAAGGAAAGACAATTACTAATCCCGAAACTGAGTCATAAGAATCAAGCTGGTTGCTAAGTGAGCCCTTGGCATTGACTTTGATGGTGTAGACACCAGGCGCAAGTTCAGTGGCTTTAGGCTCTGGAAAAACAGTAAACTGCGAGCTTGCAATCTGGCCTGGAACTAGAAGGTTTTCCTTTGAGTCAAACTTTCTAGGCGTACCCTTTGCGCCTATTCCTAAGAATGGTTCAGCTATGACATAGGTATTTGAGTCAGTGTTGAGGAAGATGTTTCCAGTGTTCTTGATCTTGTATGAACCAGCGATATTGCCATGGCTATAAACCCCAGGTAGGTCTGGAATCAAGTTGAACGGGAAAGGATCATCTTTGGATTCTCGAAGAGTGAAATCTGAAAGCGCTATACCCGGCTCGTAATCAAGCTTGGCGCCTTTAGGGTAGTAGGCAAAGGTTCCAACAACAGATGATTTGACAACCATTTGGCCGGTGTCTTTGTCTAAAGCGGACATTGAAATCTTTAGCCCACCAAGAACTGGGCGTTTGACCCAAACGTTCTCCTTTAGTTTGAACGAGATCTTGAAGTACTTGAACTCTTCACTAGGTGTGTAGGTTCCTGCATTCTTTTTGAATTTGAATAACCCCTTAGGTGTAAACGGGCTTGTGTTCAATGGAATTGCTCTTTTGCTGCCAGAGTCATCTGCAAACAGATCCACAAGTTCAACGCTTATCCTTGCTCGTTCCCCATCCTTGACGGCAAGACGGAAGGAGCTACCAAAGAGCGCAGCTTTCCTGGTCATAAAGACTGGATTGTTATTCTCTAGTCCGTAGGTGAATTGAGCTTTATCTTCTGCAAGGGCAGGGTTTAGAGCAGTTGCGGCAATTAATGCACCAGCAAAGATGAAGGATAACTTCTTTGCAGATGCTCTAAAGAAGATCTTCACGGAATCCAATTTAGTGTCAGGCTTCCATCGTAGCTTCCCGCATCAATGCCAGCAGGCACTTCAACATTTGCCAAAATGCCTCCAGCACCTGCTTCACAAGCGGTTTCTTGACAGAGAGTGAAGGTAAAGTTCAGCGGGCTCTCTATAGTCCAGTTTGCCTGAACTACTCCTGTAGGAAAGACGTCACTAACCACACCACCAACACATGCAGACCCGATTGTCCATCCCACAACTAGTTCAAGTTCAACGATGGTATTACCTTGGACTGTAAACGGGCTGGTTCCAACTTGATCAGGACTGGTGTAGCTCATGTCTGAGCCAGGGCTCCAAGAAGCAGGGGTGTCGGTGAAGCCATCACATAGACCAGGCGCAGATTGAACAACAATTTCAATCGGACGGACTTCTTCGGTAGCCGAAGCTGGAATTGCATTCGTTGAAACAAGAGCGACCGCCACTAATGAAGCGCCAACAAATCGCTTGATTCTAGATTCAGAAAATATTTTTTTTGACATGGCTATTCTGAAAGTAGCTTTGTTCAAATAAAAATGTGTCTTAGGAAGCTTGCTTTATGGAACCCAAGTCAAGCTAAGGTTTCCGGTGTAACTCCTTGCGTCCACTCCAAGTGGAACTTCGACGTCAGCAGAAATCGAGGTGGTGCCTGCTAAACATGCGGCTACCTCACACATGGTGGTGCTGAAGGTCAGAGTGTCCATCGTCCATGTAGCTTGAACATCACCGGCTGGAGCAACAGGAGTGTCGACTCCTCCAACACAGGTCGTTCCATCTGCCCACGTAATTCCTAGTGACAAGTTGACTGATGTTCCTTCCTCTACTGTGAAGGGGTTAGTGCTCTGTTGCTGAGCGCTTGAATAAGTAAAGTCTGGATCTACGGACCAGGTAGCAGGGGTGTCTGGGATCGCAGCACATGGGTCAGGGATTGACTGAACAACAATTTCAATAGGTCTCTCTTCGGGATTAGCCGCTGCTGGCAGAACGTTTATAGAAAGAAGTGCGAGGACAGCGATGGCTCCTCCAGCAGCTCTTTTGAGTCGAGTGTTTAGAAATGGTGCCTTAGGCATTGGTATTCCAATCGTTTGTGGTCTCGAGAAGTGTTCTAAACAGAGCCTAGTCGGTAAACCGACTATTCTGTATCAAATATTCGTTTGCTAGAAACTCAAGTTTTAGACCAAAAATCCTTCAATCAGGCCTTTGAATCCAAGGATTCATTGAAGATTAGGGCTATGGCAGGCACCTGAACGGAAAGCTTTTGGTCTTTGAAGTTAGAGCAGAATCATTGAAACTAGGGCCCCTGCAAAGAAGTTCAGCCAAATGAACTGACGCCAAGCCCTGTTGGCCTTCTCACAAGTTGCGTCTGTGATCTTGAGGTACGGAGAAAGAATTAGTAAATATGGCAAAGCTCCAATAGCAGCTAGAGGTCCTGGCCAGCTGGTATTGAGAACTAGAACACCAGCAAGGGCATAGCTACCAAAGGCAAACCAGACAGTTGCTCTGGCCCCAATGATTGTGGCAATGCTTGAAATACCGGCTTCACGATCAGCTTTGACATCTTGAACTGCCCCGAACGCGTGTGAGGCGACTCCCCAGAGAGTAAAGGCAGCGATGATTGCTAGAACTTGTGGCTGAGCCATGTTTAGCCCAGTAAGCGACATGGCATAGATCATGGGTCCAACAAAGTGGCTTGCAGAAGTGAATGAATCAATAAAGCCGCGTTCCTTGAAGCGGAGCTTAGGAGCGCTATAGGCAACCACAGTGAATATAAACAGTGTTAGCCAAAGTCCAGAAACTAAATCAGAAACTGCATAGAGATAGACCAGGAAAGGAATACAACTTAAAACTGCACTCCAGATAGTTAGCTTGTGATACTTCTTGTTAAGAAGTGCACCTTCGATTCCACCTTTACGAGGGTTTCTAAGATCACTTTCATAGTCAAAGACATCGTTGATGCCATACATCAAAAGGTTGTATGGAATAAGGAAGAAGATTGTTCCAACCCAGAAGGTAAAGTCAAACTCTTTGTTTATAAAGAGGTATGTTGCACCAAATGGAAAAGCAGTGTTAATCCAAGAGATAGGTCTTGAAGACCAAAAGAGCTGACTTAGAGCATTCACTTGTTTGCCTTTGTGAACTTATGCCAAAGGATGCCAACCGCCAATACAGACACAACTGTGTATGAGAAATCTTCAATAGGGGCCAAACCTAGAAGAAGACCACTGATCTTGTTTTCGTCATAGCCGACTATGCCTAGAGCAATAATCACGTTGTCAAAAACAAGTGTCATCAGGATCATCCAAATCATGGTGAAGCCAATTGCCCGCCATGGGTTTTTTCTGCTGATTAAGATCAAGGAAACAAATGCCACAAGCATGAAAACAAGGTTTAGGGCTAGGTATGTGAATTGGCTCATCTTGCTGCCCTCTTTTTCATGACCTTAGTCACAGTTGTGAAGATGGTAAGAGATGAGTAGTTCAAAAGAAACAGGAAGAAAATCTCTTCAATAGGGAACTCAGGTGCAAGCAGTATTCCAGATAGGTGAGTGGTGTCTCCCCTAAAGAATATGCCGGTGAAGATACCTGCTACATCCCAGATGATAAAAAACACCATAGGAACTAAAATGGCTATGCTTGCCGCCTTCTTATTGATCCTGAAAGCGGTCTTGTGGCGCCAATCCATTAGGACCATACCTGCAATAGAGAATATGAGCCCTGCTAGATAGGTGTAACCTTCGGTCACTAGTTCAGGCCCTTCCAGCCACCTTCTCCAATCGGAGCAATTTCTTTTTCAGTCGGGCCACTAGATTTGTCGTCAATCATCAGCTTGTATACAAGCTCTGCACCAATGAGGCACAT
>JBIJAB010000036.1:0-7783 GCA_044345975.1 Rhodoluna sp. | reverse complement strand
TCTAGAACATTTAGAGTTTGGCCTACCGACATCGACATCTTTATGCATATGAACAACGGTATTTATCTAACCCTGTTGGATCTTGCACGTTTTGACTTGATGAAGAGAGCTAACACCTGGCAGCTTTTAAAGAAGCACAAAGTGCATCCAGTTGTTGTTCAAGAAACTATAACTTTCAGAAAGTCCCTAACACCTTGGCTCAAGTTTCAGATTGAAACCAAGATTCTTGGTTGGGACGAACAAGCCTTCTTCGTAGGTCAACGTTTTGTAGTCAAGGGCGAGATCTATGCCGAGGCAGTTGTAAAGCTTCGCTTCTTACGCTCTCCCAAGGGAACCCCAAGTCCTACTGAAATCAACGAATTAGCTGGTGGCTGGAACGTCCCTGTCCCTGTCCTACCAGACTGGGTTGTCCAATGGAACAAGGCTGCTGCTCTGCCTAAGGGAAGAGAACCAGCCCCATCTGATTGGCTAAGCACAGACAAGTAGTATCCCAGCGATGGCACGTTTCATCTGCGAAGATGGAGATGTTTTGAACACTAAGCCTTAGCAAGGCAACCCTTGCTCGGTTTGAAAATGGAGTATCTCGATGGAGAGAAAAGAACGTGAAGAGTTAGCGCAAGAGGCGATCTCTTTAGTAAGAAAGTGGCTCGATGAGTCAAAGCGCAAAGGCTCACGTTCCCCAGCTGAGAGAAGATTAGCCAAGATACTCAAAGACCCTAAGGGGCTTGACTGGACCCTCAAGTTCGTTGATCGCGTTATTAGACCTAGTGACAGAAAAGTTGCAGCCGCTGAGCTAGCCAAGTTATCTAAAGATTTGCCTAAGAGCCTCGGGTTTATAGATCGCCTAGCAATACGTCTTGGTGGAATATTTGCTAAGCCCTTCTCTTTTGTTGTTATTCCAATTGCAAAAACAGTTCTAAGAAAACTTGTTGGACATCTGATTGCGGATGCCAGACCAAAGAAACTAACTAAGCATATTGCGAGAGCAAAATCTGGTGGCGTCAGTCTTAACCTGAATCTTCTGGGTGAAGCTGTTCTAGGAGAGCAAGAAGCAGACCACAGGTTCAAAGAAACATTTTCTCTACTGAAGAGAAAAGATGTGGATTACGTATCGATCAAACTTTCTGCTGTTGCAAGTCAATTGTCGATGTGGGGATTTGAAACGACTGTGACCAGAATGGTCGATAAGCTAACACCAATCTATGAATACGCCGCAAAAAATAAAACACAAAAGTTCATCAACCTTGACATGGAGGAGTATCGCGATCTTGGACTCACGATGCTTGTGTTCAAGAAACTTCTTTCAAAGCCCGAGCTAAAGAACCTTGAGGCTGGAATTGTTCTCCAGGCATATCTTCCAGATTCTTATGAAGCACTCAAAGAACTAACTGAGTTTGCTCAGATGAGGACACTTGAAGGTGGCGCTGGTATCAAGGTTCGAATTGTTAAAGGCGCAAACCTTGCAATGGAATTAGTTGATGCTGAGTGGCATGGGTGGAACCTAGCAACTTTTGGAACTAAAGCCGATAGTGATGCGAATTACAAAAGATTGATTGAATACGCAATTCATCCCGAGCGTATTAAGAGTCTAAGAATAGGCATTGCAGGGCATAATCTTTTCGACCTAGCTTATGGTCATTTACTTGCCGAACGCGTTGGGGTTTCGAACAGGGTTGAGTTCGAAATGCTTCAGGGTATGGCTCAACATCTGAGTTCTCAAGTGAAGAAAAGTGCTGGATCTCTTCTTCTCTATACACCCGTTGTTAGACCAAGTGAGTTCCAAGTGGCTGTTGCTTATCTAACACGTAGGTTGGAAGAAAACGGTAGCCCTGAAAACTTCATGTCTGGAGTATTTGACATAACAAAGAACGTTGAAGTTTTTGAAAGAGAGAAATCCAGGTTCGAGCTTTCAATTCAGAAGATAGAAGCACTAAGTGCTAGTCCAAATAGAAAACAAAACAGACTGGCTGAAAACTTCACTCCAAGTGGAGTGTTTGAGAATGCACCAGATACAGACACTGCTCTGAGAAACAACAGAGATTGGGTCAGGCAAGTTCTTGCAGGAGCAGCGGCTCTTGAAGGCAATCTAAAACCTCATGAGACTTATTTAAAGGAAGCAAATCTCGAAACCTATGAAGTTGAAGAGATGGTCACCCAGGCTAGAGCAGCAGCAGCTGATTGGAGCGCTGATCGAGATGCAAGAAAAGAAATGCTTCTTAGATGTGGAGTTGAGTTAGCTAAAGCACGAGGAGCTCTTCTGCAACTCATGATTGCTGAAGGTGGAAAAACGATTGGCGAAGCTGACGCTGAACTAAGCGAAGCCATTGACTTTGCTAATTTTTATGCTCACTCAATTGATGAAATTACTCGCACCGAGCAAAAAGATGGCCTGGAGTTTATTCCTAATCAACTTGTTGTTGTCACGCCACCGTGGAACTTTCCAGTAGCAATCGCAGCTGGTGGAGTTTTAGCAGCATTAGCCGCAGGCTCTTCGGTAATCATCAAGCCTGCACCTCAAGTAGTTAATTGTGTTTTGGCGATGGTGGATACTCTCTGGCGAGCTGGTATTCCTAAGGAAGTGTTACGGGTAGCACTTGTACCGGACAACGAACTTGGTCTTCAACTTGTTGGACACAGCAAAGTTGACGCAGTTATTTTGACTGGTGCTTTTGAAACAGCACAACTGTTCAAGAGTTACCGTCCAAGAATGCAGCTAGCAGCTGAAACCAGCGGTAAGAACGCCATCGTGGTTTCTCCATTTGCTGACTTAGATCAAGCAGCAGCGGATCTTTCTAAAAGTGCATTTGGTCACGCAGGTCAAAAGTGTTCGGCTGCAAGTTTAGGTATCTTGGTCGGCTCTGTCTATGAGAACAAACAGTTCCTCAAGCAGCTAATCGATGCTGTGTCTTCTATGAAAGTGGGCTACGGCTCGCAGAGTGATGCCAGTGTTGGCCCACTTATCGAAGCACCTAGTTCAAAACTTGAAAGAGCTCTGACTCAGCTAGATGAAGGGGAGACTTGGCTTCTAAAGCCTAAACAACTCGATGAGACCGGAAGACTTTGGCGACCAGGCGTGAAGATTGGCGTTCAGAAAGGCAGCTTCTTCCACCTAAATGAGTGCTTCGGCCCAGTGCTAGGACTAATGAAAGCGAAGAATCTCGAGCATGCTCTTGAATTGCAAAACGGAACAGACTTTGGTTTGACTGCTGGGATTCATTCACTCAATACCGAAGAGATTAGACATTGGTTAGACAACATTGAAGCTGGAAATCTTTATGTGAATAGAGGTATCACCGGAGCCATTGTTGAAAGGCAACCTTTTGGTGGCTTCAAGAGATCAAGTGTTGGTTGGGGTCTAAAGGCTGGTGGAAGAAACTATCTCCTGCAGTTTGGGCGCTTTGTTGAAATCCAAAAGAACCTAAGTGTTGATCCAAGCCTGTTCAATGACAAAGTTTCTTCCTACCTGAGTAAAGTTTCTCCAGTTGTTGACTCGGATAAAGATGTGGCTTGGCTTAAAGAAGCAGCTTCAAGTGATTCGTATTGGCATAGAGAGGTGTATTCGAGAGACAGCTATGGAACTCCATTAGATAAAGGTGTGATGGAGAACGAAGCCAACTACCACAGGTACCTTCCACTTAACAATGTCCTTGTGAGAGTAAGTAGAACTGCTTCTAAGGCGGCTGTTGCACGAGTGGTTATGGCGGCAAAGCTAACTGGCACAGACATCCAGCTATCTTTCGCTAAGTCATTCATAACTTCAAGAAACCTCTCGCGTAAGGAACTTGAAGCCCTATCGGGAGGGTTCAAGATCTCAACTGCCGAAGAAGAGTCATTCACGCCTGTTGTTTCACCTGGCACAAAGCTTCTACTCGTCGGCCCGCGTGAAGCAAGAATAAGCGAATTACAAGAAAACCCAGACCTGTTTGTGTTTGGTAATGACATCACTAAGTCAGGTCGAATAACGCTCCTATCTCTCATGCGTGAGCAAGCCATAGCTGTTACCCAGCACAGATTTGGAGCTATCCAATCTGAACTAGTTAGCATTCTCGACAGAGTAAGGTAAAGCCATGACTGACCTACCAATTACAAGAGTGTTCACTGATTCGTTCGGCGTTGAGATTACTTACTATGTCTGGCCGGTAGAAAAGCCTAAGGCTGTAATTCAAATAGCTCACGGCCTTGGAGAGCATGCCAGAAGATATGATCACTTAGCTAAGGTTCTCAATGAGGCAGGCTATAGCGTCTATGCCGATGATCACAGAGGTCACGGTGTCACTGGTGCTAATCAAGTTGCAAGTGGTCAAACCAAGATCATGGGAAACCTAGGACCTGGTGGAATAAAAGCGGCTTTTGAACAAGTGCATGAGTTCAGTCAGCTGATTAAAAAAGAAAACCCAGGTCTGAAGTTTGTTCTGATTGGTCACTCTTACGGGTCATTCATCGCGCAAAAGCTTGTGAACCAGTATTCACATGAGTATGACGCTGTTGTTCTTTCAGGATCATCACTTCTTGTTCCTGGTGTCCTTGGCTCTGGTTCATTCAATAAGAAATGGGATAAAGAGCCAGGTGCTACAGGCTATGAATGGCTAAGTAGAGATAGACAAGTTGGTTTGGACTTTGTTGCGGACAAGCACACCTTCTATGCGGCAGCTGCAAAAGTGTTTGGTCCACACAACGCGATTCAACTTTTCTTCACACCTAGCTCCAAGATAAAGAAGGATCTACCTATTCTTCTTCAAGCTGGGAGCGATGACCCTATTGGTGGTGAGCGTGGTAACGAGATGCTTGCTAACACTTATAGAAATAAGTCTGAGCTAGAAAACGTCACTGCAATCATTTATCACGATGCAAGACACGAGATCTATAACGAACTCAACAAGGATGAAGTTATTCATGACCTGCTCGGTTTTATCAAGCAGACTGTTGGCTAACTTAGTTCCCTAGATAGAAGATGCTGAGTTTCAGCATGTGTCTTCATGTATTTAACAACATAAGGACATACTGGCCATACTTTGCCTAGGTCATTAGCGTCAATGTCTGCAAAAGCTTCTTTCATCAAGATGGCCCCATAGTTCTTACCCTGGTGCACAGGATCTACTTCAGTGTGTGTGAACTGAAGCTCACCATTAACATCTACGTAGTCTGCATGGCCGATCTTTTCTTCGCCTAGCCATAACTCGTAACGAGATAATTCCTGATTATGCAAAACATGTGGGTTCATGATGTTAATCTCTTTCTGTGCAGAACAATTCTAAATACCGAGTTATCCATGGCGATAACCTTACTGTTCTGAAGTCTATGCCTGACGAAAGCGTTCAACTGATTTATGTTGATCCACCTTTCAATACTGGTCGAGTCCAATCAAGGAGTAGCTCTAAAACCACAAGAACTGAAACAGGTAACCGCGTTGGGTTCAAGGGTCAGCGCTATGAAATCGTCAAAGAAACAGTCCTTAGCTATGACGATGAGTTCAAGGACTACTGGGGTTTCCTAGAACCAAGACTTGAAGAAGCTTGGCGTCTGCTAAATGAAACAGGTACTTTGTATTTACACCTTGATTACAGAGAAGCTCATTACGCCAAAGTTCTACTAGATGCCCTCTTCGGTAGAGAGTGCTTCATCAATGAAATCATCTGGGCCTACGACTATGGAGGCAAGGCTCAGTCAAGATGGCCTGCCAAGCACGACACCATTTTGGTCTATGTGAAGAATCCAGATAAGTATTACTTCAACAATGAAACCGTGGATCGGGAACCATACATGGCCCCAGGTCTTGTTACTCCTGAGAAGGTTGCTAGAGGCAAACTACCAACAGATGTTTGGTGGCACACTATCGTCTCTCCTACAGGCAAAGAGAAAACAGGCTACCCAACACAGAAGCCTCTAGGAATTCTAAGAAGGGTTATTCAAGCCAGTAGCAAAGAAAACGATTTAGTTTTAGACTTCTTTGCAGGCTCTGGAACAACAGGTGCGGCTGCAGCTGAACTAGGCAGAAACTTTATTCTGATAGATCAAAACCCAGAGTCAATTGCAGTCATCAAAGAAAGATTTAGTGCACTACCTGTTTCTTTCGAGAAGTTTTAGTCTTCTCTCTACTGAAGCTAAAGACAATAAGAATTGTTAGCAAGGTAAGAATGCTGGCAACGGCTAAAGCCATTCCATAGTTCTGTCCACCGGGTCTTGAAATAAGTTGATACATCAAAACAGGAATCGTTGCTTGATCGGCATATGTCAGCAGATTGGCAACACCAAACTCACCAATCGAAACTAGAGCACTAAATGCAAGAGCTGTCTTCAGGACAGGCTTTATGAGAGCTAGATCAATATGCCAGAACAGTTGAGAGCTCTTGGCCCCATCAGTCATCGCTTGTTCGCGAGATGAAGCATCAATAGCTAAAAGACTTGGATAGATGATCCTCACTACCAAAGGAATAGCAAAGATGGACTGAACGATTGGAACAAGTAGCCAACTGCTTCTAAGCCACGCAATATCCTCTGTGAGCGTCACTAGGTAACCAACACCAATGACAACTGAGGAAACTCCAATAGGGAGGAGGAAAGCAGCATCCAATGTAATCCCTAGGAAATCTGTCTTATTTCTTCGGCGCTGACGTGACTGTTCGGCTAAGAGGTAAGCAACGAGTATCCCTAGAACCATTGCAATGACGGTTGCAACAAGGAGGTTTCGTAAGGAGTTCAAACCTGCTTCTAAGAAAGTGATGTTCAGTAGATCTCTTGACCCTTTGGAATCCAAAAGGAAAAAGTTGTCCAAAGTTAATGAGCCATTAGAGGAGATGAAACCTCTGATGAGAACTAAAAACAAAGGAATCACAATGAGGACTGAAATCACAGTGAAACTGAAAAGAATCGCTGGTGTGTCTCTTTTATCCACTCCCTTGGCTTTGTGATTACTAGGTAAGAAACTTAGTGGATTAGTTCCACCCCATCTACTGACAGTGAAGGCCAGTAGACAGAAAGCTATTTGCAGGAGAGCCAGTAGGGAAGCGTGAGCTAGGTCCAATCTTTCAAGGACAGATATTGAAATCGCGGTTTCTAAAGTATTTACTTGACCGCCACCGAGGCTCAGCACAATTCCATAGGCAGACGCACAGTAAAGCATGATGATTGCACTCGATGCCCTAATAGAACTTCTTAGTTGGGGGAGCGAAACTTTGAGTGCTGTTGTGAATCTGCCAGCTCCTGAAACTTCGGCTTCTTCTTCAGTAGCGATATCTAGTGTCTGCCATTGAGATCCAATGTTTCTAACTACAACCGCATAGTTAGCAAACACGTTAGCGAAGATGATGGCAGCAACAGGTTCTATTCCACCCACTAGTGAACCAGCTTCAGTAACAGCTATTGCCACCACTAGAGATGGCAACATAAACGGAACAGTGATCAGAGACTTTAGAAACGCTGAACCTCTAAATGATTTCCGATAAAGAATGTAAGCACCTGGTATGCCAAGCACCAAGCAGATAAATGTTGAAACAAGAGCTTGCCAAACAGTGAACCAAAGCACAGGCCAAACGCTTACCTCATTAGGAACCGATCCATTGATACCTGGACCTAAAGCAAGGTTGAAGACATTGAGTAGCGGCCAGTAAAAGAGTGCAACCATGAAGACAACTGGTGCACCCCAAAGTAAAAGCCGCTTAAGGGGCAACGTCAAATACCTTGTTGTATGAAGCTAGCCAGGAAGCCCTGTTCTTTGAAATGTCTAGATCTCCACCAATAGTTGATGTTGCTGCTGGTGCTCGAAGAGCCCAAGACTCCGGCAGTG
>JBIJAB010000034.1:0-8129 GCA_044345975.1 Rhodoluna sp. | reverse complement strand
CCAACGGTTCCAGGGATCCCAGCAAGTGATTCGATTCCTGCCAAACCTTCTTTAGCTGCGTGAATGACAAAGTCATTCCAGTTCTCTCCTGCTTGAACTCTAAGGCGACCTTGTCCTTTGTATTCAAGACCCAGGTTTCTAACCAAGATAACTTCTAGATCACTAATTTCATCAGCAGCAACAAGATTAGATCCGCCCCCTAGAACTAACCAGTTCTCAGTTCTTGCCCACACATCTTTAGCAATAGCGATAAGTTCATCGCGAGTGTTAGCAGTGTGAATACGCTTAGGTTGACCACCAACATGGATGGTGGTCAATTCGGCTAAGCGTTGAGTCATAGCTTGATAACTGCTTGCGCTTTACCTAGAACGGCAACTTCAGCTGAAGATGCACTCAAGTCAATACGAACAGTGTTGTTTTCAAGATCGATAGCGCCAATCTTGCCAATCACTAGAACATCAGCTCCAGCTCTTGCATCAACAAACACCGGCTTAGTAAAACGAACACCATAATCAACTACTTTGCCTGAATCACCGATCCAGTCAACAGCAACTTGAACAGCTGCTCCCATGGTTAACATTCCGTGAGCAAGCACTCCATCTAAGCCAACTGCTTTAGCAAAATCGTCACGGTAGTGAATTGGGTTGAAATCTCCTGAAGCTCCTGCGTAGCGAACTAAAGAGTCTCTGGTGAAATGAAAGTTCTTGCTGCCAATTTCTTGACCTACTTCTAGAGATGCAATGTTGATGTGAGTCATTCTGCACCCCTAACTACTAGTGTGCTGATTGCTGTGCAAACTAGGTTCTTTTCTAAATCAAAGATTTCAGTGTTGAAAGTAATCATCGAGTGAGCACCTAGTGATTTAACTGATGCAACTTCCAAAACAGAAGTTAGCTCATCGCCAGCAACAATTGGTCTGACTGATACAAATCTCTGATCGCCATGAACAACTCTAGAAAAATCTATATCTGCTTCTGGATCAGAGATTACTGAGGTCAGGCTTCGCTCTTGAATAACAACTGCAAAAGTTGTTGGGGCAACTACATCTGTATAACCAGCAGCTTGAGCTGCGAAGACATCTAGATTGACTGGGTTGGTTGAGAAAACCGCTCTTGCGAACTCTCTAATCTTTTCTCGACCGACTAGATAGCTTTCGGTCTCTGGGTATTTCTTACCCTGCACGTTTGGATTGACCATGGGTCAAGTTTCGCAGATATTGCGCCCAAAAGGGCCTGCGTAGCGGGAGCGGGACTTGAACCCGCGACCCCACGATTATGAGTCGTGTGCTCTAACCACCTGAGCTACCCCGCCGCAGAGCCCCGAGACAGGATTGAACTGTCGACCCCTTCCTTACCATGGAAGTGCTCTACCACTGAGCTATCGGGGCGTGACCGCCTTCAATAAACAGGCTTAGGCACCGTTAGAGATTACCACCTAGGCAAACCTTAGGCAAACCTTAGAGGGCAGCAGGTAAGCGGTAGATGTTGATACTTAGAGGCTCTGAAGGCAGTTTGGCCACTTTTCCATCAATAACTAGCTTGGCTGAGCCAAACAGGTTCTCGGCCTGCTTGAGCCCAGCAACAGCATCCAACGGGATGCTTGCGTTGGTGTCTGTGCCACGGGTAGCAACAGTCAATATGGTTTGCTTCTTGTTCTCACGAACATAAGCAACAACTTCATTCGAGACATAAACAAATCTCATCGAGCCATCGTGCAGAGCAGAGTTCTCTTTTCTAATCTTGGCGAAGGCTTTGTAGTTGACCAACATGGTTCTATCGTTTGGTCGCTCGTTGTTCCAAGGAATAGGAGTTCTTGATTCTTCACCGTTATGACCATCAAGACCAAACTCATCTCCTGCCCAGATCACCGGCATACCAGGGAAAGTGAACTGCATACCAGCCGCTACCTTCTGAGCTCCTGGCATTGCAAAGGTTTTGAATCTAGGAATATCATGAGTATCAAGTGGATTCATGTTGTGCAAACGTACGTGCCATGGGAAACCAGCTGCGAAATCTAAATGCTGCTTGACCATTTCATGTCCGTTGATCTTGGTTTTACCAATACCTAGGAAACCTGCTTCACCTTTAACGTTTGGGTTATAGAACCAACGCCATACTGGCTTAGTGAAGTTGTAATAAGTCATAGCTCCATGCCAACCCTCACCTTGAATCTGATAGGCCGCATCACCGGTGTATTCACCTAGCAGGATTGTGTCTGGATTAATCTTGTGCATTGATTCACGAATAAGAACCTGTAGTTCCATATACATATCTTCTTCACGAATACGACCAGTCATATTCGAAACATCGATACGCCAGCCATCCATGCTGAATGGCGTCTTCAGCCATCTTGCAACGATTGATTTAGGTCCTGTGATGAACTTCTTTCTAAGCTCTTGTGAGTTCCAGTTGAACTTAGGTAGTGATGGAACACCAAACCATGAGTCATAGTCTTTGTTCTTGTTACTGAAGTAATAGAACTCTGACTCTTTAGCTCCTGGTTTCTTATAAGAAGCTTTGAACCATTCGTGAGCGGCCCCTGAATGATTAGAGGTCAGGTCTCCAATGATCTTGAAGCCTTGCTTGTGTGCTGCTTCTGCTAACTCAATTAGAGCTTTATCTCCACCTAGTAATGGATCAACTTCATCAAAACTTGATGCGTCATACCTGTGATTACTTCTAGCAGGAAAAACTGGAGTTAGATAAATCAAAGTAACACCCAGTGCCTTTAGGTGATCTAGGTGCTCGGTGATTCCATAAATGTCACCACCAAAGAACTGCTCACTTGTGCCAGGACCAGTTCCAATGACCTTGTCTCCCCATTCTCTAGCAATAGCCCAACTAGGAAGTTTTTGCTTTGCCAATCTGTCTGACTTGGCGAAACGATCAGGGAAGATTTGATACATCACCGCTTTCTTACCCCAGTCAGGGGCAGAAGAGAAAGTGTTCATTCTAAAATCTTCAACATCAGGCATTTCGAGTTCTGTTAAACCTCTGGCATTCAACCAGTAACTTGTACCGTCGTTCAGCTCAATGAACCACCTGTAGTTCATGTATGGGTTATGCATGGTGATTATTGATTCGAACCAAGTCCAACCATTCTTAGATGAAACTAGCTTCGCTGGTGGGCTTGGGAAAGCTTCACCTGACTCACTGAACCGCACTCGTACCTGTTTGACCTTGCCGAGGGCTGTGTGAACTCGGATTCGTAGTTTGATCTTGTCGCCAACTTGTGGCTTCTGATTAGAAACGTAGAGAGCTGAACCATCGTGGTGAGGGTATAGACCTCTAGGTAATGTTTCTAGAACAGATTTCATGCTGGCCCCATTCATGGCTAGATGTTTTGTATCTGAGATAAGTCTTGCGAGAACTGACTGCGAGACCAAATCTAGCAAGGGATTTATGTAAGCGATTACATTTTGGTAAACAAAGCAAAGTGAGCCCTTTTCTTAGCGTATTTTTGACCTTATGTCAGAAATAACTACAGATGTACTATCACGCTCCAAAAAAGACGCCGAATGGTGGAGAACCAGCGTCATTTACCAGATCTACCCTCGCTCCTTTGCAGATGGCAATGGCGATGGCATGGGAGACCTAAAAGGAGTAACAGAAAGACTTGAGTCCCTAGCTGAACTTGGCATTGACGCCATCTGGTTCAGCCCATTCTTCAAGTCCCCGCAAAAAGATGCTGGCTACGACGTATCTGACTACAAGGACATTGATCCCCTATTCGGATCTCTAGCTGACTTTGATGCTTTGGTCGCAAGAGCGAACACTCTAGGACTAAAGATCATCGTTGATCTAGTTCCTAACCACTCAAGTGACCAGCATGTTTGGTTCCAAGCTGCACTAAAGGCAGCTCCAGGTTCTAAAGAGCGTGCTCGTTACATCTTTAGAGATGGCAAGGGTGAAAACGGCGAACTACCTCCTAACAACTGGGAATCAGTATTCGGTGGAGCTGCCTGGAGCAGAGTCACAGAACCTGATGGCACATTAGGTCAGTGGTATTTACACATCTTTGATTCATCCCAACCTGACTTTGACTGGCAGAACGAAGAAGTAAGAGTTGAGTTTGATTCAGTATTGAGATTCTGGCTAGACCGAGGAGCCGCAGGTTTCCGTATCGACGTAGCTCACGGAATGATCAAGGTTGAAGGACTACCAGATGTTGTTGCTAACAACTCAACAATGTCAGGTCAAGATTCACCTGATGCAATTAAGACCAAAGAAACCGATGAGGAACTTATTGCTCGTCTTCAAGTTGAGAACCCATTCTGGGGTCAGAACGGTGTTCACGAAATCAACAAGAGATTCCGTGCCATCTTGGATGAGTATGACGATAGAGCCATGTGTGGAGAAGCTTGGGTTCACCCACTATCCAGAATGGCTCGTTGGGTTAGACCAGGCGAATACCACCAGACCTTTAACTTTGGCTACCTAGAAACTCCTTGGGACAAAGACAAACTACACAACGTAGTAACTGAATCTCTAAGAGAGTTCGGTGCTGTTGGTGCTCCTTCAACTTGGGTTCTTTCAAACCACGACGTTATTCGTCACGCTACCAGAATGGCTTATGACCAGATCCCTAAGCAGGGTGATGGCATTGGCCCTAAGTATGAACAGCCCGATGAAGCCAAAGGCCTGAGAAGAGCTAGAGCAGCATCAGCATTCATGCTTGGGCTACCTGGTGGTGCATACATCTACCAGGGTGAAGAACTAGGTCTACCTGAACACACAACTCTTGATAACCAATACCGTGAAGACCCAACCTTCTTTAGAACAAAGGGTGAACGAGTTGGTAGAGATGGCTGCCGTGTTCCACTTCCTTGGGAAGCAGGAGCCAACGAAGCCAACGGTTTCTCTTCAAACGGTAAGTCTTGGCTACCTCAGCCAGATTCATACAAGAGATATGCAAGAAGTGAACAAGAAGGTGTTGCCGGATCAACTCTTGAGCTATACAAGCAACTGCTAAAGATGCGTAAAGCTCATGACATGGGTAATGGTGAGTTCCGCTGGGCTCCTGAATACATGGATGAGTCAACTCTTGCTTATGTCAACAACGGAGTTCTAGTGCTATCTAACTTCAAGGGAAACCCTGTTGTTATTCCAGCAGGTGAGATCCTTGCAACAACCCAACACGACCTAACAATTGAAGGCGAGTTGGAGTATGACAACACAGTTTGGATAAAGTTGTAAACAAGAAAGCGGTTAAACCTAAAGGTCCAGTCAATAGCGACTGGACCTTTAGGTTTAAGGATCAACCTATCGAAGGGTCTTGAGCCAAGAGACGCCTGACTTTCCTAGCTTTCTAATGTTCTCCAAACGAACAGCTATCCAAACCATTACAGCTGCGATCAGAAGAAGAACTACCCATAGGAACCAGCTCTCTCTAGCAACTGGCTGGAAGGCATATGGCAGTACTCCCAGCACAACACCAACAAGTCCAGGGAAGAACAAGCCACCTAGAGCTCTAAGAGCTCCAACAACTAGAAGCACGATCGATGTTCCCACAACAATGCCGAATCGCCACCAGTCAACCTGAGCAAGAGTGGTGTCGCCTATCGAAGAAAGCGTCAGATACAAAGCAGGTCCAAGGGCCACAACTGTTGGTACACCCAAGTACAGGTAGCTACTGTCTGGAATCTTGTTGATGCTTCTTAGCCCTCCTAGTAATAGGAATAGGAACATAGAGACCGCAAGTCCACGAAGTGCAATCGTGTTATCCAAATCCGTCACAGTGCCAGCAGTTACCCATGTAATAGGCAGTAACAGAAGTGATAGTGAAGCTCCACCGGCTACTGCAACTCCCAAGCTTCCAGCACGAATACCAAGAATGAGCGACAGTAGAGCAATCACTAGAACACCAAGTATTCGAGTGATCTGCATCGGATCAGTTAGTTCAATCGCAGTGTCAAGAGTTCTGTATGTCTCAAGAATTGATGGCAACAACAAAACAAATAGTGGCAAACCTCTATTGAACATAGATGATTTGAACTCAATCACCTTGGACAGGTTCTTATTGCCCATTACTATCGCAGCCGCAAGAGTAATGCCGAATAGTTCAGGCCCATCCCATAGAGTAGGCGCTAGAACTTCAACTAGCTGAGATAGCGATAGTGCTAATCCGACCAGCCCCAAATAGCTCAACACATTCCAGGCAGTGTTCTTGATGAACGACAGCTTCCACTGTGCAAAGGCTGCAAGCAGAAGCGAAGAAACTACTAAGCGATAGAGCGTATCTGAATCATTGATGTCTTGTGTCGTAGCAAATATCAACGAAGTGACCACCGGGAATAGCACTGGAACATCAAAGACGACTACCTGCTTGACCTGCTTAGCAAGCGCAGAGTTGAACAGAGCAGGTATTGCCAAAGCAATTGCTAGTGGGATTGTGTACAGCTCAAGTTCAAACTTGCCAAGATCTAGCTGGTTGGCAAGCAAACCACTAGAAGTCAATGCCACAGTAACCGGTGCAAGGTAGCTAAGCGCAAACCAGCCGTTTGTAACCAAGTCACCATCTTTACTCACTAGTTTCAGCTGACGCAGGGTGATAGCGGCGAATACGACTCCAACCAAAATGGTTCGGTAGTAAACCAGGTTCAGATCTCCATAGGTTGCTGAGAGTTCTTCACTGAGCGGCAATTGCACCATGCTCACATAAGCGAGCAAGAGATAAGCAAGACCAGTAACTCTTAGAGCCATGCTCAACTTACCCTTGTTAAATCTCTTGAGCTCTGCCAAAGTCGCAGACAGCAAAGCAATAACAACAAAAAGCCCAAGAGCTAGAAGAACTTGATCTGCATTTTCAATGTTGGACCACTTTGAGTTATTGATAACTAAAGAGCCAATTGTTGATCCAAAAATGCTCAAGATCGCGAAGTAGCTGTTGTAGCGACCACTAACTCTCTTATCAACTATGCGCAATACATAGTTCAACGCCAAAGCAACAACAATGATCAGAGCAAGGTGAGCAGAGATCAACCAGTTGTCACGTTCGTAATCAGCTACTAGTAGCAGACCCGCAAGTGAGAATCCATAAGCCAACCAAACTGAAGTTGGTCTCTTACTGAACCAGGCTAGAACGTAGTTCAAACCTGCTAGTACGAGGAAGGCTGTACCGACCACTCCAAGATCTGCACGAGAGCTTAGTGAAACAAGCAGAATTACCAGAGTTGAGCCTTGGAACACATAGCTGTATCTAGAAAGGAGCTCTTTTAGTTCAGACTGCTTAGACTTGCCAATGACTGAGAGAACTCCAGTAACCAATGCGCTGACTGCCATCGCAGCGGCTAGGTTAAAGTTTTGGCCATCGATAGCCAGTATGGATGGAAGAGCAAGGAATAGGGTTAGTGCTCCGGTTAGCCAGAGAATTGCCTGCTGAATTCCAGACTGAAGACCTGCTCCATTCTTCTTGGCAATAAGCGCTGTTATTGGTGCAAATAGCACGGATAGCAGCACTAAGCCAAGACCAAACGCTGCATACTCAACCGAGGTTGTTACAAAGTCTGCGTTCAGACGCAAGCCGAGAGCGATTGCTAACAGACCAATAAAGTTTGCTACAACGGCAAATACGTTACTTATGCGTGAAGTGCCCAGCCAGTTGAGGTAAGACAATGAAGCTGCAAAGCTAACAAAAATCAACCCGAATGATGAAAACGTTGTGCTGAGATCCACAGTTGGTCCTGAATGCCAAAGCACCCAGGCAGCTACCAAAGCAAAGTGTGCTGTGTGAATCGATACAGGATTCAGAGATAGCTTCTTGATAAAGAAACCAGAGGCGACGGTAGCGAACATGAGAACTGCAGTACCGATCACACCTCCCCAGATGTCTTCTGCAACCAGCACACGAGTCCAGGCACTGAGTGAGAGGGCAACATAAGTAAATGCCAAGATCTGAAGGCCAGTGGAAATGCTTCCCTCAGCTTTTTCATCTGAGGATAGAGCTCCAACCCATTTTGATTTGAACACCAGAGCAACAACGGCAACCAAAGCAGCAGCGCTATAAGACACAGGCTCTGGAGCTTGACCTGTTGTGACCATGCCGATCACCGAATAGCCGATGCCTAGAACACCTAAGGCAGAGAAAGTCCAGAAAGTGAATTTCTCTAACGCACTGTCTTCTCGTTTAGC